>JBIPOO010000181.1:0-7837 GCA_044379045.1 Saprospira sp. | reverse complement strand
AAACCAGCAATAGCGATGCAGATGATTTAGCGCCGATTGACAATCCCAGAAATCCAGGATTTCTTTACTTTAGCTCAAACAGAAGAAGAAGGTATGAGTTATTTTTTGAAAAATTTTCGGAACATGAAAATAATTCTGCGGTGCTGCTCGATTCCCGATATAACCCTTCGTCTAACCAACTGCTTGTTGCTTTTCCCGATAATGGCTATCAGATAATTTACATATCAGACGGCAAAATAAAATTGGATAATTTTAAAGATGGTTTTGAACAGTCATTGGCTGTACCCTTAAAAGGTTTAGAAAATATAAAGATTGTCGATGCCCATCTTGTGAACGACAGCATATTGCTTTTTTCAGCGGATTTGACTGGTGGATATGGAGCTTTGGATATTTATACAGCAGTGCGGGATGAGAAAGGAATTTGGTCAAGAATTAAAAATCTTGGACCAGGCATAAACAGTGTTTTCGATGAAAGGGCTGCATTTTTGGCTGATAAATGCGCTGTTTTGTTTTTTAGCAGCAATCGTCCTGAATCGATGGGAGGCTTTGATATTTTTAAAGCAGATCTTGAAAAAAAAGATAATCCGCTTCCGTTTCCATTTCCTGTTAATAGTCCCGGGGATGATCTTTTTTTTAGGCCTGATAATAATAAAAAAGAAGTTTGGTTCAGTTCAGTGAGGCAAAATGGATTTGGTGGATCTGACAATTACAGATTACTTTTCAGGGAATATTTCTGCAATGTCTTCGAATTCAATTTTTATAATTATTTGTTTAGCAATGAATTAAACGATATAATGTCAAATACGGAATTGCAAATAAAAAGCGATACTTTTTATTATTCAGATTTTAATTTCGATTCGGAAGGCAGGTTTGAAGTTTCATCAGACAAAATTTTGAATGAAACAGCAAATCTTATGTTAAATCACCCCGAACTGAAAATAATTATCAGCGCACACAGCGATGACACGCAGACGAAAGAAATTTCACTCTTATTTACGCTTAGTCAGTGTGAAAAAGCAGCTTCCACTTTGCAAAGAAAGGGTATTTCCGGAGATAGGATTCATCTGCGGGGGCTATCAGGTCAGTATCCATCTGCGAAAAACAGGAAATTTGATGGTTCTGCAGATCAGACCGGCATGATGATAAATCGCCGCATTGAGTTGAATTTTATTAGCACAAATAATATTAAAACCCAATTAATAAAAAAAGAAAAAATGATTAGTACTGTTTTAAAAGAAAATGCCTCTGAAAAATATCTTGAAAATCTTAATGGTTTAACCTTTAAAATTGATTTGTCAGGCAGTGAAAATCAAAAAAATCTTGAATTTTTGAATTCAATGAATGATGTTTCGATGGAAAAAAAGGCTTTTAGTCAGAAGGTTTCCTTCTGCCTCGGTTTGTCTAAAAAGTTTGATGCTATCGCTATTTTATTGGATACAGTGAAATCTTCAGGTTTTGAAAATGCAATCATTCAAGCCTATTGGGATGGTTTTCCCATGGAGCAGGTACTTGTTGAAGAAATGAGCGCAGAAGAACCGGAATTACAGAAATATATGGATTATTTAAAAGTCAAAACAGGAAAATAATCAAAGTGGTTTTACAATTTCTGCCATCATACAACGGGCAGATCCACCACCTACTGTCTCTATGGTATTGAGGGGAGCAGCAAGAATTTGAAATCCCCATTTGTTAATAGTGTCGAGTTGCATATCTGAAAGAGATTTTTTTGCCGTAGTTGACATTACTAATAATTTTTCTCCATCACGGTTTTGAAGCCCGAGCACATTGGCTGCAAAATGGACAAGTACCTGCTCGTTGCTAAGGTGAAGGATTTTTTTATTATGATTCTCAAGGCTTTCGATAACCTTATTCCGATCTTGTTCCGCTATACAATCGCTGCCAATCAATACGTAATCACCGGCAATACTCATCATTACATTCGTATGATAAATGGATTTACCCTTCAAGTCTTCTGTGTGAAAAGAGAGATATTTGAAACCTGTCAATTGTGACCAGGCCTGTAGCGCTAGTGGGTGCGTTCGTGGTGAAAGCGCTGCATAAGCCAATTTATGCTCCCTGTCGAGTACAAGGCTGCCGGTTCCCTCTAGAAATATATTTTCCGCTTCCAATTTTTTCAAATCATTTCGGTGAACGTAACCATATTTTTCAACAAGGGCATTAATGATATCATCGCGCTGTTCCAGCCTGCGAGAGGGATCCATCATAGGATAACTTAGTAGCCAACCGTTGTAATGGGTCGAAATCCAGTTGTTGGGAAAAACTGCATCGGGTTTGAAAGGATTTGGACTGTCTTCAAAAGTCATCACTTCAATATCCCAAGCTTCGAGCAGCGATACAAAACTGTCAAACTCTTCAATTGCAGCACTTCTGATTTCTTCGGGACTCATTGAGTGAATCTGTTGCTGAAAAGAGTTGCTGTGAGCTGTACCCTGATTATAACCAAAATAATTTGGTCTGATCATCAGTACAGAGGAGGGGAGTTGTAATTTCATGAAATATAATTCAGTTTATAAACTGGCCTCTTTTTTTTAACTCCCGGTCAATTGTTTGAATTATTGAATTTTGATAACCTGTACTTTTGAAACGTGCCGAGATATTTAAAATTCCGAACAAAAATCCAAAAAATGAAAAGATGGAAAGCGGCAGAAATATTACTCCAAGTATTGCTGATGAGATAAAACCGAGCATGCCTAGCGCAAAAAAAACCGGGGCAAGTGTGCCTAGTGTGAACGCTATTCGGTACATTTTTTTATAAGATTCGTTGCGTTTTTTCCAACGACCCCTTAGTTGAAAAAGATGTTCGGTGGTATAGTTTTCGGGGGCAATGACAAGTAGGGTGTCAGGGTCGTCGTTGCAATCCTGTTCAATTTTCTGTAAAAGATCATCAATGGATTTGTCAATGTGTTTTTCCGTATTCATATCCAATCGAAATAAAATTTTTTATTTACTTCACAATATAGATGTTTTTTTAGAAAAAGAATAACTAACTGCCAATTTCGAAATGACATTTTATTCTATAAAGAAATGTGGGTTTTGAATCATCAGCTTGACTAATTTATTTTAATGCTTTCAAATTATCTGCAATTGAAAAAAAATATCATATATTTACCAATCGAAAATAAACCATACGGAAAAAGGAACTTATTGCTTTGCTGATGACATTCAGAAATAAAAATATTCTGATAATTTCTCCAACATCCTGGGAAGTAAGTTTTCCAGCCAGGCAGCATTATGCGCGTGAACTTGCCAAGCAGGGAGCGTTTGTTTTTTATCTTAACCCTCCATCTAAAGCCGATTCCAAAATAGAACTTTCTGAGAATCTTTGGGTAGTTGATTATAAATTAAACGGTGGGTTAATGGGACTTTTTAAATTGACGGAACCGAAACTTGCCGAAAAAATAACCGATCTTATAGCAAAAAAAATTGATCTTATCTGGAGTTTCGATTGCAGTCGTTTCCGAAATTTAAATCTTTTTGGTGTCGAGAGTTTTAAAATTTACCAAAAAGAAGAATGGGGTAACGATATTGTTGCCGAAACTGAAATAGCAAACAATTCCAATCTGACGCTATGTCTCTCGAAACCTTTAATGGATCAGCTTCCTAATTTGAATTGCCCAAAAATTCTTTTCGATCACGCATTGGGTAATGTGTTTGTAGAAGCCGGGCAGCGCAAAAAGCAGATTATGGAAAATACACAGTTTGCCAGTGGTCGTATCAGATGTGGTTATCTTGGAAATATGCAGAATAAATATATTGACACTGCAGTTTTTGAAACCATCATCCGAGAAAATCCGATGATTGAATTTCATATTATAGGACCTTTTGTGAAAGACAGCAATCTCGCAGGTAGCGGAAATAAAACCTGGGAGGATCCCTTTGTTGAATTTCTCATGTCGGCCGCAAATGTGCGAATGTATGGGAGCTTAATGACTGCTAGAATTGCTGAGATACTTCAAACTATGGATATGTTTCTGGTCTGCTACGATACAGATAAATACGTTGACATTGTAGCTAATCCTCAAAAAGTTGTAGAATATTTCAGTGTAGGTTCTGTAATTGTATCAAGCCTCCTGATTGACCATAAGTCAAATTCGGCGCTCATACAAATGGCCGATGAAAACAAATTCTTAGCGCACATTTTTAAAACAACCGTTGAGAAAATTTCTGATTTTAATACAGAAGAGCTCAGACAAAAAAGGATTGATTTTGCTTTAGACCATACTTATGAAAATCAATTGCGGAAGCTTGAAAAAATAGTTTCAGAAAATGAAAGAAACTAATGCTACTGAAATGCCGCTATTAAGCGTGATAATGGCTGCCTACAATGCTGAGCAGTTCATATCATCTGCCATACAGTCTGTACTTGATCAAACCTACAGCAATTGGGAATTACTCGTTGTAAATGATGGCAGTATAGACAAAACCGAGGCTAAAATATTTCAGTTTAAAGATACCAGAATCAGGTATTTTTCTCAGATTAATATGGGAGTAAGTGCAGCAAGAAACCTTGCATTGAAAAATATGAAAGGTAGCTTTTTTTGTATGCTCGATGCTGATGATATTTTACCAGAAAATAGCCTCAAAGCCAGATTGGACAAAATGCTTTCTGTGTCCGGGGCCGAATTTGTTGATGGTACCGTTATTGTAAAAAATAGCACACTCGAAAAGGAGCTCAAAAAATATCATTTCAGTTATCATGGTGATCCAACTCGCTCTCTGGTAAGACTCGATGGTAATTGTTTTTTTGGCCCAAGCTGGATGATTAGAATTATGCCCGAAAAAACATACCTTTTCGATGAAAGTATTACTCATGGAGAAGAGCTAATGCTTTATATTTCAATTAGTAATGGTGCATTATATACATCTGTAGACGAGCCTGTGCTCATTTACAGAAAAAGTGAAAATTCTGCAATGTCAAATCTTAATGGTTTGGAAACCGGTTACAAGAAAATTCTATTTAATGTGAGAAAAATGGAAAATGTAAGCGATGCAGATAAACGATACATGAAATTCAGAATCATTCGCATCATGTTTTTGTCTTATCTTCGCAGATTAGATTTTTGGAATGCTGCTACGGTGTTTTTTAGATTTTCCGGACAATAAAAAAAATAAATGAAAAATTTATTGTTCATCTCCATTGCATTTCCTCCCAAAAATGACCCTGAATGTCTTCAGACTGCTAAATATTTCCGTTATCTCGAAAAAAATGGGAATTTAAAGATAGAGGTCTTAACATCGGCATCGCCCACACTGTATATGCCTTACGATAAAAATCTAGAGCATTATTGTGATGGTCTTGAAAATTTGATTGAACTTAAAATTACTGAAAATAAATACCTGAATTTTCTGAAAAGAAAGTTTCTGCCGGGATATTTTGAAAAGCCAGACAGCAAAAGTGCATTTCATCTGAACTGGAAAAAAGTACTGAATAAGATTAAGGAAAAACCCGATATTATATACTCTAGGTCTTTTCCCATTAGTTCAACGCTGATGGCTTTAAAAATGAAGGAATACTTTTCAGTTCCTTGGGTTTTGCATCTCTCCGATCCCTGGGCATTTTGTCCAATAACGCTGTATAAATCTAAAAAAGAGCAGGCCTATCATCACGAACAAGAAAAAAAATGTATTGAAAAGGCTTCGTTGGTTTGTCTGACTTCTGAAAAAACTGTTGAACTTTATCGGAGCGTTTATCCTGAATTTGCAAATAAATTTTTGTTATTTCCCAATGTTTACGACCCGCAGGATTTTAAGCCGAATGAATTCCAGTTCAGCGATAAAATCAACATTGTTTATACCGGAGGTTTGGTTGAAAAACGCTCTGTTTCCTACATTATTGATGCACTTAAAATTTTAGAAGCAAAAAATCCTTTAGCAGCAGCTCGTTTTGAATTTACATTTGCTGGTGCAATGGACAGTTTTAATAAGTCGTTTTTTGAAAAATCTACCTTTGCTAATCTAAGACATCTGGGATTGTTGCCATACAATGAAGCATTGGAACTGCAGCGCAAAGCCGATATTTTGTTGGTCATTGACAATCCGATAGATAATCCAGATAAAGCTGTGTTTTTTCCATCTAAACTGCTCGATTATATGCTGATGCAAAGGAATATACTGGCTGTAACTACTCCCGGAGGCAGTACGGATAAGATCATTAAAAAAATGGACGCTATATCTTTTTCTCACTCAGACCAAGATGGCCTTGTAGCTGCACTTTTAAGTATTTTTGAGGCATATGAATCCCGAAATGAAAGTTTTTTTTATAAAAAAAGCATCGATGATAGCTACTCGGCAGATTATAATGCCAAAAGGCTGCTCCAAACTTTTGAAAGTCTCCTGAAATGAAAAAAATAGCAATCGTTTTGGGTACCAGACCCGAAGCCATTAAACTGATTCCCATTTACACGGAATTGATAAAAAATGAATTTTTTTCAGCTACACTGATTTCGACTGGTCAACACCGCGAAATGCTTGATCAAATATTTGATTTTTTTGGAGTGAAGCCTGATATTGAGCTTAGTGTGATGACCACAAACCAAACCCTTGCTTCGCTTACTGCTAATCTTAGTACAGTTCTTCAGGATTGTTTCGAAGACCTGAAACCTGATCTTGTGATAGTTCAGGGCGATACTACAACCGCATTTATCAGCAGTCTTATTGCATACTATAACAAAATATCGGTGGCACATGTCGAGGCTGGCCTCAGAACCAACCATAAATATTCACCCTTTCCTGAGGAGATAAATCGAAAACTCATCAGTAGTATTGCCGATTATCATTTTGCACCTACCTCAAAAGCACTTCAAGTCTTAAAAAACGAGGGACTTGATAATGTTTTTCAAGTTGGTAATACAGTTGTAGATAGTCTTTTGCTTTGTTTACAAAAGTTAGAAACTGATAAAACTTCGTACTGTGAAAAATTTAAGATTTTAGAAAAATACCGCAAAACAATATTGGTGACAGGGCACAGGCGTGAAAGCTTTGGAGATGGTTTTCGAAGAATTTGTGATGCTATTTTGCAATTGGCCAAAAAATATCCTGATTGCTTATTTTTCTATCCAGTACACCTAAACCCAAATGTTCGATCTGTTGTAATATCGATGCTGAGTGGTGTTGAAAATATTTACATTACAGAACCATTGCCATATGATGAGTTAATCTATGTAATGAGCAATTCCTTTTTAATTTTGACCGACTCAGGCGGAATTCAGGAAGAAGCGCCAACGCTAAATGTTCCGGTACTTATTATGAGAGATACAACCGAACGAATGGAAGGTGTGGAAGCTGGCTGTGCGCTTTTGGTCGGAACAGATACAGAGCATATTTGCGCTAATTTTATAAATTTGGTTGAAAATGAAAATCTTTACAAAAAAATGAGCAGTGTTGAAAATCCATACGGAGATGGTACCACCTCACAACATATTGTTGAAATCATCAAAGATAAAATAGCTTAATTTACGGTGAAAATTTTCTACATTTCATATTGGGGCGTAAGCGAAGGGCTAACGGTTTCTACGGTTTTTCCGAATCTGAAGGTCTTATCGGAAGACATGCGCGTAGAATCAATCGATTTTTTTACGGTTGAAAGAGCAAATGACCGTAATTTTAAAGACAGTTTCGAGCCGATAAATAAGGTAAAACATCATCCTATCCACTCAAAGAATTTTGGATTTTTTATCTTTACCAAAATTGCAGATTGGCTCAGAATCAGAAGTACGATCTCTAAAAGAGCCCAAAAAATAAAACCAGATTTGGTTATTTGCCGCGGTGCTATGGCCGGAGCATTTGGAACAATGTTATACAAAAAATATGGAATTCC
>JBIPOO010000032.1:0-24906 GCA_044379045.1 Saprospira sp. | reverse complement strand
GCAGAAAGTTCAAATGGTAATTACCCCAAATCCAGCTTTGGTTTCAATGCTTCGTGTGCATAAAAATCGTTGATGATGCGCACAACTTCTTTAGGATCGTCGGTGATGGGCATCAGATCAATATCTGCTGGACTAACGTTCTGAAATTCATCGAGCATCACATTCTTGATCCAGCTTTTTAGTCCGGTCCAAAATTCAGAGCCGACTAAAATAATTGGAATAGGGGCCATTTTATTGGTCTGTTTCAACGTCAGTACTTCAAAGAGTTCGTCCATAGTTCCAAAACCACCGGGCAATACAACCAGGGCCTGAGCATATTTTACAAACATTACCTTTCGGATGAAGAAGTATTTGAAATTGAATACTTTATCGTGATCGATATAAGGATTGTGGCCCTGCTCAAAAGGAAGTTCTATGTTCAAACCTACCGATGCGCCACCAGCTTCATATGCACCTTTATTAGCTGCTTCCATGATGCCAGGACCACCACCCGTTATCACGCCATAACCCTCTTCAACGCAATGTCTTGCAATGTCTACAGCGGTCTGGTAATATTTGTGTTCGGGTTTGGTTCTTGCCGAACCGAAAATAGATACACAAGGGCCAATCTGATTCATTCTTTCGTAGCCATCAACAAATTCGGCAATAACTTTGAACATGGTCCATGAGTTCTCCGCCTTCATTTCGGCCCATTGCAGCGGGGCCTGTTCTTTTCCTTTTTTTGCCATTTTAAACTTCTTATTTTATAGGTTTGTGATTTCATAATGCTCAGTTTCTGAGGCAGCCTTGCGAAATTAACAAAAAAGTCAGATTTAGAGAAGTGCATTGAATCTTTCTTTTATTCTTTTTGTATGGTGTTTAAATTATTTGCTTTTTTGTTGTTAATGAGCTAATTTTGCAGAAACCAGATAAATAAACTGCTATGATGCTGAGCGATGAAGATCGTATAATTGTTGATAATCTGTTATCAACCAACAATGAAATTGTAATATCAGCCCTTGCTTTGCCCTTGGTTAAGCTTTCAGATGCAGTTTACAAAGCATTAGTGCTCGTATGGCAGCTCAATCCAGATGAAAATCTTCAAAATGCAGCGAAAGATAAATTGGATGATTTTCATGATTTTAGCCAATTGGTTGCCATTAATAATCACTTTGAAATTTTCAGATCGCTGAATGAAGTGATGCCCTGGACCGATGCATCGGCTGCGGAAATTCAGCATTCAAATTTTGAACTTTTTAGCAAACAACTGCTCGATTATGAATTATTGCTAACTTCCTACAGCCTTTATGCCGAATTGCTGCTCGACGCCGGCAGAAAATTACTTCTGATTTTTCAGTTGGAAGGGGAGGCTAAAAGCTGTTTTGAAATTATTGTAAAATACAATCCAGAAAACGATGAAGCGCTCTATGCGCTTGGCCGGATGGAAGAGCGTCAGGGAAATTCCGAAAATGCACTGAATTATTATGAAAGGGCAATTGCCGCAAATCCAGATAACAGTTTTGCGCAGATGCAGACCGGAATTTTAAAAAAAGAACTTTTCCAAAAATATGAAGAGGCCTTGCATCACTTCAGTAAAGCATCCGAGAGCGATCCTTATTCGGTTGATCCATATGTCAAAATGGCCGAAGCATCCTACAAAATGGGTAATATCCCTCAAACAAGGCAGTTCCTGGAAATCGCACTTGGTATCAACGAATATCATGAAGAGGCGTTGAATTTGCTTGGTATCCTGCAGTGGAAAATTGAGGAAAACTACGAAGCAGCAGTCGAAACCTTCAAAAAAGGAATAGACCATAAAATACATGAGGATTCTGCACTGCTGCTCAAAAGCTTAGGCGATATTTATGCTGAACATTTTCAGGATTTCAAAATGGCAAAGCTTTTTTATGAAAAGTCTTTAAAATCTAATCCGGCTCAAAAAATACTGCTCGAATATTATGTGCCCTTAGTCTTAAAACAATTTCAGGATTTAGGCGCCGTTGAAAAAGCTTATGCGGATTTTCTGAATCTAAGGCCTAATGATGCCGATATGCTGACAGCCTTTGCCAATTTTTTATGCGACTATCTCAACGATTTTGATTCGGCATACAATTATCTGGAACGTGCAGTTGAAGTAACGCCTAATCATCAGGCAGCATTGAAACTTTTACGTAAAATTTCGGATTATGTCGATACAAGTATAAATAAAAATGAGGATCTTGAGGATGAGGAGGACGATGAAAATGTCATAATCGATGTTATAGAGCTTGATGATGATTGGAATGACGATGAAGATAACGACGAAGATGATGATGATTTTTCAGGTGGCGGAGCTGCCGGTGATAACTGATTTTTAACCAACAACCCTATTATATATGAGTGATGCACTTTCTTTAATTAAAAAAGCTAAAATTGTAATTTATGCTTTATTGATACTTGTGGTAGCCCCCCTGTACATATATCTAAGTCTTCCTGTGATAAGTCCTTGGTTCATTGGGCTTCCGCTCGAAATATTTTTTATTTCGATTGCCATCGCTGCGATTGAATTACAAGTATCAAGAAAAAAGGCTTCGGCGCTTTTGGGTGTTGCCGGCTTATTTGCCGTATTATCTATTTTGTATATAGGTATTATGATTTTGTCCGGTTTGCCTATGTTTCGTGCTGCAAAATATCACAAACTTCTGGGCGAAGTAAAGGACGGTAAAAGCTTTTCTGCCGATGTATCACCCGTTTCACCCGATAAGATTAGAATTGTCGACAAAGATGTTGCGCACCGTCTGGGCGATAAGGTCATAGGCGAAGAGCCTGCTTTGGGTAGTCAGGTTCACATTGGCGAGTTTCAGATTCAAAAGGTAAAAGACCAACTCTACTGGATTGCACCCCTCGAGCACTCAGGTTTTTTCAAATGGATGAACAATAGTAAAGGTACTCATGGTTATATTATGGTATCTGCTACGAATGAGCGCGATGTCAAATTGGTAAGAGAGGTTAAAGGAAAGCCAGTTCAGATAAAATATCAGATGGGTGGATGGTTTGGCGATTATCTTCCCCGACATCTTTATTTTAGTGGACATTACAACGAAGGCTTGACTGATTACACTTTCGAGATTGATGATGAAGGACATCCCTACTGGGTGGTGTCGATATTCAGACATGAAATTGGATTCAGCGGAAATAATGCCTATGCAATCGCTGTTGTTGACGCAACGAGCGGGGAAGTTAAAAAATATACCAAAGATAATGCTCCTGCCTGGGTCGACAGAATACAGCCAAAAGAATTTGTTTTCAATCAAATCAGTAATTGGGGGCAGTATGTGCATGGCTACTGGAACTTTTCGAACCGTGATAAACTTATGCCCACCGAAGGCATGTCACTGGTTTATGGGAATGATAACAGATCTTACTGGTATACAGGTGTTTCCTCTGTTGGCGGCGATGAAAGTACTATTGGTTTTATGCTGGTTGATACTCGAACCAAAGAAGCTACGCTTTACCGTCAGCCAGGTGCTACCGAAACTGCCGCTATGCAGTCGGCACAAGGTAAGGTTCAGGAAAAAGGTTATCTGAGCTCTTTCCCCATTATGTACAATATAGATGGCATTGCAACTTATGTCATGTCGCTCAAAGACCAGGCCGGACTTATTAAAATGGTTGCCCTGGTTTCCGTACAGGATTATTCGATTGTAGGGGTGGGGGACAACCTCAAAGATGCGGTGCGATCATACAAGGCAGCGTATAAAAACTCAGGGAATAAAAACACTATTACCCACAAAACTGAAACAACAAAAATAGTCAGTGGAAAAATCTCCAGAATTAACGAAGATGTTTCTGGAGGTGATTCTTATTATTATATCATGATCAACGGTTCTGAAAAGATTTTTATTGGTAGTTCCAACATTTCCAAAAAATTGCCGCTGACAAATGTTGGTGACTCAATCTCGGTTCAGTTCGACGAGGCTAAACAGGATGAAATTGAAATATTTGGCTTCGAAAATTTAAGTCTTGTTCCGAGAAAGATTGAAAAGAAGGAAGAAGAACCTAAAAAAGAGGAAAATAAATAAGCTGAAATGAAAAAAATCTTATTGATCGCCTTACTGTTTTGGGTATTCGATTTAGTTAATGCCCAAAATAGTTCGGTTTCCAATATTGGGGACATCAATCATTATGCCCTCGACAGGCATTTTATTAAAAATAGTGACTTTGGTACGCTCTCACCCTCCATTCGTGCCTATAACCGCCGCGATATCAGGTCCTACTTCAGCAATTTGCGCGAAAATGGAATCGTAATCGGACGCGATAGTGCTTTTGTTTTTAATGATAACAACGATGAGGACAGTACTGTCCGTAGCAGAAAGCCGCTATTGAAATATCTGTATCGCAGTCCGGCCCATTTCTACGAAGTGAGGGTACCCAATTTCTACCTCAGCATCAATCCTATGCTCGATGTATTGGGTGGAATAGAAAGATACAATGGCGAAAACCATCTTGTTATGCTCAATCGACGTGGATTGCAGCTACGTGGTAATATCGACGAAAAGGTTTATTTTTACACCGATATCATCGAGTCACAGGCAAGTTTTCCTACTTATCTAACCAACTGGGCCAATACCAATTCTGCTGTTCCAGGCGCAGGTTTTTACAAGGTTTACGATAGTCGTTTAACGCAAGATCCGAACGATGGTTTCGATTACCTCATGTCGCAGGGATATATTGGAATTAATGCCACAAAATTTATCGGCGTACAGTTTGGGCATGGACGACATTTTATCGGCGATGGTCACCGTTCTCTATTGCTTTCCGATTTTTCGAACAACTATTTTTACCTGAAGCTGAATACCCGAATTTGGAAAATTAACTATCAGAATATTTTTGCAGAGCTAACACAGGATCACGCAAATATTGCCAATGATGTATTCAAGAAAAAATATATGGCAACGCATTATTTGAGTGTAAATGTGCTTAAAAATCTGAATATCGGGCTATTTGAGTCGGTCATCTTTGCCAGGGATAATGCATTCGAAGTTCAATACCTCAATCCGCTGATTTTGTACAGAACCGTAGAACAGATGCTGGGTAGTCCCGATAATGTGATCATGGGGATGAACTGGCGATGGGATTTTCTCAATCGATTCTCATTGTACGGTCAGGTATTGCTCGATGAATTTGTTTTCTCCAAAGTATTTGCACGAAAAGGTGACCCCGAAGCCGGTTGGTGGGCCAATAAACAGGGTATTCAGGCCGGTTTAAAATATATAGATGTTGCGGGTGTGAAAGGACTGGATTTACAAATGGAATTCAATACGGTTCGTCCATACACCTATTCTTTCCGCGACAGTACCGCCAACTATACGCATTATAACCAGCCGCTGGCGCATCAGATGGGTGCAAATTTTAGAGAGTTTATCGGTATTTTGCGTTATCAGCCAATCAAAGGGCTGCATCTCAGAGGGCAGTTGAACTTTTCAACTTATGGATTGGATACCCTTGGCAGCAACTGGGGTGGAAACATTCATTTGCCCTACACAACCTATGAGCGCGAGTATGGCAATGTAACCGCACAGGGCGTAAAAACGAGTCTGCTCTTCGGTCAATTTACAGCTTCCTACATGGTTTTTCATAACTTTTTTGTCGATTTGAATGCAATCTATCGCAGGCAGGACTCTGTTTTGGATGCGCTAGACAATAAGAGTCTTATTTTCTCGCTGGGTATGCGTTGGAATATGACCGCAAGGATGAATGATTTTTGACATTTTTTTAATCTTGTTTGGATTGAATTTTAATAAATGACGTAGACATTCTATTTAAAATCGCTAAACTTTTTATCTTTGAAAGTGAAGTTCAATTTTATAGATATAATATAATAATTTAAAAGCTAGTATTGATCGATGTTTTAGTGATGTAGAAGTAATCTTATCGAAGTTTTTCTGTAAATAATATTATAATTTTTGCGACATTTTTGCGACAACGATTTGTCATTGTCAAAAACAGCAAAAAAATTACAAGACAAACTTAATAAAAAGATTATGAAAGCATTATCAGTTAAATTGATCAAGAGAAAATCAAAAGGTGGTCATTCACTTATTTTGGTGTATTACTTTGGGGTAAAACAACTCCCAAACGGAACGCAAAAGGTAATAAGGAAGTATGAATCCTTAAAACTTTTTATTAGTACTAAGAAAAATAAATCCATCAAGGAGAAGGAAATAGATCTTGAGATAGAGCGCAAAGCTCTTGAAAGACTATATGACAGGCAGCTTGCCATTCTCAAGTCAGAGGTAGACGAAAACAGTATTCTCCCAGTCCAATCCCATCAAGAATTTCTAATTAATTATTTCTCAAAACTTGCAGAAGAAAAAAGGGATTCCAAGGGCAACTATGAGAATTGGAAAAGCTCATTAAAACATTTGACCAATTATTTGGAATCTAAAAACATGAGTTCAATTTTAGTTTCTGAACTAACTTCAGGTATTATAATTGATTTTAAAAAATACTTGTCAAATGCAAAAAACGCTTACGGAAAAGATTTGGCAAAAAATACTAAGTCGTCATATTTTGAAAAGTTTAAATCTACAGTAAGAAAGGCAATAGAAAGTGAGTTAATCCCAAAAAATATTTTGACAGGAGTTAAGGGGCTTAAAACAGAAAACTCCTTTAAAGAATACCTTACTGAGACAGAGGTAAAGTCATTGATTGCGGGAGAATGCAAAATACCTGTGTTAAAAGATGCATTCCTATTCAGCTGTATGTCAGGAATACGGTGGAGTGATTTAGTCAAACTCACATGGGAAGAGGTAAAATTTGAAAGTGACGGTATAAAAATTGTCTTTCGCCAGAAAAAAACAAAAAAAGAAGAGTACCATTTTATTAATAGTGGTGCTGCTGTTTTTTTGGGCAAAAAAACGGATGAACAAAAAGTATTTCCTGGATTGAAGTACAGTGGATATTTTAATAATAAACTGCGAGAGTGGGTTCGAAGCTCTGGGATAACAGATAAGCATATAACTTTTCACTCAGCGAGGCATACGTATTGTTGTGCACTACTTGACCAAGGCATTGATATTTTTACAGTAAGTAAAATGATGGGGCACTCTGACATAAAAAACACAATGATTTACTCAAAAATTGTTGATAAAAAGAGAGAAGCAGCAGCGAATACAATCTTTAAATTTAAATAGGTTGTATTCCTTTTAGTGCACTAAGTACGCCTTAAAACTCACTCTTTAAAAAAAATTTTAAAAAAAATACACCTACGTGGAATTAATATTGGCTTCATGCAGTTGATATATCAAATACTTTATAAAACACATTCGCTTAAAAAAAATTGCACCTGTGTGGAATTAATATTTGCTCTTTGTTGTTAATATATCAAATACATTTACTCGCTTAAAAAATAAAAAAATTGCACCTGCATGGAATTAATATTGACTATTTTAAGTTGATATATGAAATACATTATTAAATCATAACGCAAAAATTATTTAACCACAAAATTTTAAATTAATAAAAAATGCTTTACAAAGAATTCAGAAAAATTAAATTGGTAAAAAGGAAGAATGCTAAGTCCACAGTATTTCAACTCCTGTTGATGTATTATTATGGTGTAGAAAATGGTAAACCAATCCGTAAATACAAAACCATAAAAAACTGTAAAAATCTATCCTCAGAAGAAAGCTAATGATTTGCTAATGATGAATTAGCTATGAAAAAAAAAGAATTTCTGAGGATTATCGAATGTTGTACTAATGAGCACTAAATACACTTGCGGGGAATAAATAATAGCCCTCGTAGGTGATATATCAAATTCACTATTAAATCACTACACTAAATTAAAAATTATGCAAAAAGAAAAATTTAAAATTCTTAAAAAATGTTTAACAAAGAAATCAAAAAAGTTAGCTTAGAGAAAAGAAAAAATACTAACTCCACAGGTTTTAGATTCCTTTTGATGTATTACTATGGTATTGAAAACGGAAAACCAATCCGAAAATACAAAACCATAAAAAACAGTAAAAAACTATCTCCAAAAGAATATCAACGATATGCTAATGAGGTATTATCTAAGGAAGAAAAAAGAATTTCCGAGGATTTGTCGAATGTTGTACTAACGTACTTCAAAGATACAATTGAGTCAAAAAGTCAATACAATTCAAATTTAACCGTATTCAATAGTGCTTATAAACTCTTTTCAGAGTATATAAAGAATGTAATTGGTTACGATATTAAGTTTGATCAGGTAAAAGGAACTTTCTTTAAAGATCTCATCAACTTTATAAATAATTACCAAAAGAAAAATGGTGAGCTGCTATCGAATAATACAAAGCATGCATATTTCTTAAAAATAATGCTCGTGTTTAGGAGGGCTATGGATGATGGATTGATATCAGGTGCAAAAATAAGAGATGTCAAAGGCTTTCATTACATTCCTAATGAAAAAGATGTACTAACTGAAGAAGAAATCAATAAGCTCATTCGTACTGATAGCAAAAATAGTAATGTAAAAAATGCTTTTATTTTTGGCTGTCTTACTGGTCTAAGGAAAAGTGATATAATAAATTACAAACTCTCTAATAATGTAATTAAGGGAAATAAAATGTGGGTAAGGACAATACAAAAAAAGACTAAACGTGTAGTCACAATTCCTTTGCATATCGAAGCTCAAAAGATAGTCTCAAGGGATATCAACCCTGATGAAAAGTATTTTCGGTTAAATACCAACTTCAAGGTATACCTTGATGATTGGATTAAAACTGCTGGAATAAATAAACGTGTAACTTTTCATACCTCACGCAGGAGTTTCCTAACAATATTAGGGAAACACACAAATATGATAAATGAGTTAATGCCCGTATCGGGTCATGCAAGTCCTTTCGCTGCGCTTCCTTATTTGGCAACTGATAATAATACCTCCTACGGTCTTATAGAAAAGGCATTTATAGGTATTAATAAATTGGCTGGATGAAAAAGTAATTGAGTTTTTATAGTCGGAATGGGTATACTATTAAAGTTTGTAGTATTAACTGCTTGCATTGATGGTATACCAGCTCCCAAAATCAAAAAAAATTTCAAAAATTCTCAAAAAAATATCTCATTTTCCATAATGAAGAGTATTTATAATAAAATGATGGATGATGTTAGGATTTTGAGAAAGTTAGAGGATTTGGAAAACATTTTACTTTTAGTTTTTTCGGCTGGACTTGATAAGAAGGAGATATTAACTATCAAAGAAGCTTCTATTTACTGTGGTATTCAAGTTTCAAGCCTGAGAAAGTTAGCTGCGAATGGAAAAATTAAAGCCTACAAACCCTTCGGAAAATTGATATTCTTTCGTCTGGATGACATAAAAAATAGTCTTTTAAAAGAGACAAAATGACCAACTTACATTTTTAGATTACAACTTAAAAAACATTGAAATACAAGTACTTGCAAGGATATTTAACGAAATGCCTTGTAGATTATTCTTTACCCTAAAATATACAAACTAAAGAAATGAAAACGTAAAATGATTAAAAATGATGAAAGGAATAGTAGGGCTGTTGAAGCTTCTCAAAAAAAAGATAACAATGATCCTAATAAGGAACAAAACAAAAATAAAAACTACCTTACTAAGGACTACATACAAGATGTTCTAAAAATTTCTGATAGAACCTTTCAAAGAAGTTTAAAAAAATTCCAAAGAAGTTTCGACTTAAGTAAATTCAGAAAGAGGGCTTCTAATAGAAAATTCGAGTATACTCATGACTTTTTAATAGAATTTGCACCAGTAAACATGAGATCTCTTATTGAAAAAAATGTTCTTTTGAAAAAACAGAATGACCTATTGAAGAAGGCATCATATGAGGAAAAACTAAAAGATATCAAACCTAAAGAAATCTTATCTAAACATCTTAATAATCTTCATTGGGATTACTTCTGTACGTTGAATTATAAAGATATTATGTCTCAAGAAAGGTGTAGAGGTATAATGAATACAATTTATGCTCAACTTATGAATGCAGAAGAAAAGCCCATACGTTTATTTTTTGTGAATGAATCGAATCCTAAAAGAGGTCAAGGATATCACAGCCATTTCATATTACAATATGCCGATTCAAAGAAAAACATTGAGGATATGGTAAAATTAGTAATCAATCAGAATCAGGAGTATAGATTTGATATTCAAACATTTTCTTCTGATAAAAAAGGAATCGAATATATTAACAAGAAAAATCTGATGAAGAATAACAAGCGTTCCTCTGAAAATGACTGGGATTTACTTGGAAATAATTTAGCTTATGATGCCAGGATTTTTGACATTGGGTAATGTGTAACTTTCCTAGAGAAGATTAACTTACTTTCTAAAGATATTTTTTTAATTCCATTTGAAGTGTGTCAATGTTTTTCATTGGCGCACTTTTTTTATTCAGAAAAAAATAACAGCATTTTAAAAAATTGTTTTGATTGTAAGTCATTGGCTAACAATTATAAATATTCAAAGTATATGTATTGTGTTATTTTCTTGCCCCAAAAAAATGATATGGTGATATTTATAATAAAGGAACCAGTTATGAAAAGAACTAAGGATTTATTTGAAGAAGCTAAATGGAGAGAATACCATAACTTATCTCATGAAGAAAGGGACGAATTGGATTTTCAAAAACAATATGAAGAATGGTTTTTATGGAGTTACAGAGAGTTAGATGTCCCAGATTCGAAATTTGTTAATGAAAATGATGATACAATTGACCAACTTCCTTTTTAGTAATTTTCTAATGCCGTTTCAAGTGCTACTTGAGACGGTTTTTTTGTTTTATTAAAATAAAATTTACATTTTAATAACAGGAATGATAAAGGGTTAACTTGAATTAACTAAAAGATAATCAATCTAATATACATATGAAACATTTTTAATTGTTATGCCTGGCTGATTTAGTTTTCATTTACCAGTTTTAATCCATAGTAGTCACTTTTACTTTTGGCAAAATCTATTGATTCTTTGCCATTGTAAATCAGATGGTATGAATAGAACAAAAGACGTTCTTTAACCACTACCTGATTTAATGTCATCAAAGAAAATGACTCTTTACCCGAAATATTAGATTTCACAAGAATTAGTGCAGTTCTGATATCTGGATGTGGTTCATATTCTTCTATCAGTACAGGTGAATCAAGAGTTAAAAAGCTATATTTCTTATCGAAATTATCAAAAGATTTGTTGTATAGATCTTTTCTGTAAGACTTGGTGGTCATTTTAAATATTTCATCAAGTTGTGCCGTGGAAACAGCTAGGTTTTGAGTTTTGTTAACTGAAAAAACTTTAAAACAGTCTGAAACTACAAAGTAGTCAGTTGTATTTTTAATTCTCTTGTAAAGTGAATCACTTACATAATAGGCATGTATAGTATTACCCTGTACCTTAAACTGATCAACTCTACTTTTTATATTATCTTCTTCATAGCATTCTACCATGTCTCTTATAAGAGGTGAACAAATTTCCTTTTCACCTATGCGGATTTTCTTACATTCTAATGTATTGTTGCCTCTCTTGGATTTGATGTTGGCTTTATCTTTATCTAACTCTTTAAAAATTTCCTGTGTCTCGTTATCAAGGGCAAAATAAGGTGCTTTAGTCTTGGGCTCAGTTATAATTCCATTGATTAGTAAAAAGCCCGTAATAACAAAATAAATTACCCATCCCCAACCGCTGTAAAGATATATTTCTTTTTTACTTTCATAATGAAACGATGCTTTAATCAGTGCTGTCAATACATAAGGTATCCATATTATACCTGCACTTGCAGCACTCAAAGCAATGGAATAAGATGAATCAAAATACATTACAAGTGCTATAATAAGCAGAATAATAAACCATGTTAGTATGAACTGAAAAGGGTTCCATTTTACTTTCATAAATATTGAATTATATAGGGTTATAAACTACAAATATAGCTAATTATTTATGTATTTGAATAAAATTATTAATAAGGGAAAAAGATCTCAACTTTTGGATTTAGACGCCCTCTACATCCCCTCCCCTTACTAATACAGTGGGTACCTATCTGAATCCTCGCTTGGTAGACAACCTACTTAATCTGTCCTAATCAAAGCTGAGGTCTTCAAAATTTTTTTTTGCAAAATTTTTAATTTTCTGAAGTTCTACTTTTTAGCATACCTAGTTTAGTTGCAATTTTCTTAACCTTCATAACAGAGTTAGGAGCAACATCAGATAATTTTGCAATTTCTCTTATTGAGTTTGATTCTTTTTTTAGATAGTCCAAGATTTTTTTTGAAGAAGGCTTTTCGAGAAATTCTTTGTCAGTTTCGTTACTACCTACTTTTCTGCCTAAAACTCCACCTTTTTGCTGATAGACAAGTCTTCCAACTCTTGTTCTTTCACGAATATTTTCAAGCTCCATCTCATATAGACTGGACATTACGCTTGAAATCATCTTCCAAATTGGATTCTTTTCTCCATTGGGTCTGGATTGAAGTCCAATATTCCTGACAAAAACATTTATCTCTTTCTGTTCGAGGTATTCGAGCGTATTTATCACATCGGCAGTATTTCTGCCAAGCCTGCTAAATTCTTCAACAATTAGCTCAGACACATTACCTTTTTCTATCAAACTTTTGAGTTCTTTTCCTTTGGGACGTTCAAAAAATGGTATTGAACCAGAGACCTTATCAAATAATACCAGGTCATATTTCTCCTTATCGTCTTCAAAACGGTTACCTGTCTGCAAGTGGGTTGAGACCCTATTATATTTTACCCTCATTTGTGTTAAAATTTGTTTTAAAATTAATTTGATACAATTATCACATAAATAAACCGATTGAATCAAAAATTAATTCCCCAAACTGTATCAATTTTTATCAAAATTTATTTTAACACAAAGCCATAGCTTAAAAAATCTTGATCTGAAGTTGAACTTTAAAACTCATATTCAAAACTTTGAATTATGTTGTTTGATAAGTATGACGTATCTTGCTTCATTGTAAGAATTGTTATAGAGAAAACCTGATGGCAATAATGCCTTTGGTAATAATTATCATAGATGAACTTTTTGAAATAAAATTAAAGCTCAACGATATACTGGAGCTTATGATAGGCGACTACAAATGAGCACACAGAATAAACTAAGAGATTTTAAAGACCATAAGAGTTACAGCAATCCTGCCAAAAGGTTAATGGAACTTTTGAAACCTTTCCTGAGTCTCAATACTTAAGTTTTAAATAAACATGAAATATAAAAATAGCGGCATTCCAAGGTTGGGAAAGATTCCTGGTCGGGAAATAGAGAAGTTTTATTTGGAAGAAGCAAATAAGAAAGGCTGATGGAACAGGAAAAAATAAAAATCATACCACTGCGAAAGCTTTTAAAGGAAACCGATTTGCAGATTCCCGAATATCAGCGTCCCTACCGATGGAAAGCCGATAAACATGTAAAACAGCTGCTTGAAGACCTTTATGGTGAGTTTCAGAAAAAAACGGAAGATTATCGTATCGGTACAATTATTCTTCATCAGAATGACTTAAAGAAAACACTTGACATTGTTGACGGGCAGCAGCGTTTGGTAACTTTGTCTTTAATATTACTTGGATATCAAAAGGAAGGTTTTTCAAACCCCATAAAAAATCAGGAATTCAGACATCCAGACAGTAAAGACAACATAAAATACAACTACGGGTTCATAAAAGCCTATCTCCAAAATCTGGAAAACGAAGCAGCATTTTTGGAATACATTCTCGATCATTCCTTTCTTGTAAAAATCACTTTGAAGGAGATTTCCGAAGCTTTCCAGCTCTTTGACTCTCAAAATGCAAGAGGTAAAACGCTTGAACCCTCTAATCTTCTGAAGGCTTATCATTTACGCTCTATGCAGGACTGTAGTCCTGAAATCAAAAAATCATTGGTGGAAAAATGGGAGTATTATGATGAGAGTAAGATACTGGACAAGGTACTTGGAGAGCATCTTTTCAGGCTCAGGCGCTGGCTGAGCAAAGAATTCGATTATTTTTTGACCAAAGATGATTTGGATGATTTTAAGGGAATCAATGTGATTGACAACATCAAAAATGACAGATTTTACCCTTTCATTAAGTCAACTTATGCTCTAAGCCAGAGTATCCATTATCAGATTCAGGAGCCAATTGTAAACGGAAGACGTTTTTTTGATTATGTGTTACATTATATTGAAAGGTACAAAGACATTAAGGACTTTATCCAAAACAATAATGCTATAAAGCCTTTGTTTGAATATATGGGGCTGCACAGAACAGGAGATCAATACTTACTAAATCTCTATGAAAACGTATTGCTGCTGTATGTAGATAAGTTTGGACATGACGAAAACTATATACAATTTGCCAAAGAGTTGTACCGATGGGTATTTTCGGAAAGGGTAAATAATACAAGAGTTGGCGTAAACAGTATTTTGAAACTATTGGGTCAAAAAAATAACCCAATATTTCAACTGACCAAATGGTATGCAACCCATATTCTTCTGTTAAGGGTTTCAATCCCAAAAATTGGAGATATTCCCACTGGGGTTAAAGACTATAAAGAAATAGTTGAAAGAATTAAACGCATTGAAGATAATAAGTAGAATATGACAGAAC
Source organism: Saprospira sp. (assembly GCA_044379045.1). Lineage (GTDB taxonomy): Bacteria > Bacteroidota > Bacteroidia > Chitinophagales > Saprospiraceae > Saprospira. Next base: position 10,331 of record JBIPOO010000032.1, on the reverse strand, counting down.
CAGAAGAACTTACCGTAAAGAAGCTGCTTCATGAGCATAAATACATCATTCCTTACTATCAAAGGAATTATGCTTGGGAGTATCCAGAGATAAACCAACTTTTAAATGACATAAGAGATTCTATAAAGAAACCATCGAGTTCAGATGCTGAAAAGTCCTATTATTTAGGTACGCTGGTTGTGGCTGAAAAGGATATTCTTGGAGAAAAATATTTTGAAATCGTTGACGGACAGCAAAGGCATACAACACTTAGCATTATACATGCGGTTTTGAGCAAAAATGACAAGAAAAATAGAAACCTATACTTTGAAGCAAGGAATGAAAATGAAGCTGCCCTTGATATAATGTTCGGGCAAAAAGAATCCAATGAGTTGATAGGAAGCAGTTCATTCTACAGCGCAAAACAGATCATAGAGCAGTTTCTGAATGAAATGCAAACCGACAATGACATAGAAAAGAAAACCGACTTAGTCGAGTTCAGGGATTTCTTTTACAACAATGTTAAGATTTTCATGGTTGTGCTGCCCAAAGAAACCGACCTGAACCACTATTTTGAAGTAATGAACAATCGAGGGGAACAGTTAGAACAGCATGAGATTCTGAAGGCAAGGCTCATGGACAAAATTCAAGATACCGCACTGCAGCATATTTTCTCTGTTATTTGGGATGCCTGTTCTGACATGAACGGATTTGCCATTCAAAAAACGCCTGCAGATAAAAGAAAAAACTTATATGATGAAGATTTTTCAAAAATACCAACCTTAGAAACAATACTTTCTCTGAAGAAACAAGTGATTAGTTCTACGGCAAGTAATCTTCAACAAGACAATGAAGAATCAGCTGAAGAAAAATGGAATTTTGATGCGATAATCAAAAACCATAAACTTGACAGCAACTTTAATCAGAAAACCACTTCAAAGGATGAATTCAGATTTTCATCTGTGATAGATTTTCCCAACTTTCTGCTGCATGTCAGAAAATTGTCAAAACCCTCTGTAAAATTAGATGACAAATTTTTATTGGAAGCGTTTGATGACATCAAGAATGAAGAAAGTGCTTTGAATTTTATAGTTGATTTGATAAGAACAAGAATCTTGTTTGACAATTATATTATCAAAAGAGAAAAGGGAGACAGTAACTGGAATTGGAGCTTATTGAGATACACTAACGACAATAGCCACCCCTATAAATATTCAATTACAGGAACCGAGGTCGGAAAGAGCTTAAAAATGCTTCAATCCATGTATCATGTTACTTTTACCGCCAATAATTACAAAAACTGGCTTTATGAATCCTTACAATTTTTGACTGAGAGCCATTCCAATGGATCAATCAATGGAGAAGATTTCTTAAATAAATTATACGATTCCGCTGTTAATCGTATGAAAGAATATCCTAATTTTTATTTTATGGGATTGAACACTCCAAGATTTGTATTTAATTTTATTGATTATCTGCTTTGGAAGGAGTATTTTGACAATGTAAGGGGCGAAGATACCATTGAACAGAAAGAAGGGTTGTTGTACAGAATATTCAAATTAAAGCAAAAATTTTATAGCTTTAAGTTTGTACAGCGCAGCTCGATAGAACATTTGTTTCCACAATCTAGGATTTCAGAGTTAATTGATTCCGAAAAAGGTAAAGAAACTACTATGAATAGCCTTGGAAACCTTTGCTTGATAAGCAAAAGTGTTAATTCTTTCCTGAATAACCATTTGCCCTATCAAAAAAAGAACGATTCTTTATTAAGAAATTCCATAGAGAGTCTCAAACAACTCATAATGTTCGAAACTTTTACTAATGAAGTATGGAACAGTATTGAAATTGAAAAGCATCATAAAGAGATTGAGGATCTTCTAAGTTGAAATGAGTTGAAAAATTTAGACGAGTTTAGACAAAATTAAACGAAGATTAGATAAATAAATATATTAAATAATTGAACGGCAGTAATTTGTCAAATTAAAAATAAGACGAGTTTAGACGAGATTTTAAAAGAGCCTATGAGGGACAAAACAACATTAGAGAAAATTCTAAAGCAACTTAGAAGCTTAAAAGCCGAAAATGAAGTTGCTGAATTTAAAGAGGCTAAAACTCAATACCATTTTGATAAAATTGGTGAATATTTCTCTGCGCTTAGTAATGAAGCGAATCTGAAAGGTCAAAATTCTGCCTGGTTGGTATTTGGCATCAGAGACAAAGATAAGAGTATTGTTGGCTCACAGTTTCGACCAGTAAGATCCCACTTAGACAATCTGAAATCTGAAATTGCAAACCATACAACAGGTAGAATCACTTTTATTGAAATTTATGAATTAACCTTTCCTGAAGGTAGGGTTATTATGTTTGAAATCCCAATGTCACCAAAAGGAATTCCCATTTCATGGAAAGGTCACTACTATGGCAGGGACGGAGAAGACATAAATGCCCTTAATCTGGAAGAAGTAGAACGGATTCGTGAACAAGCAAGAGCAGAAGACTGGAGTGCGGGAATTATTGAGGAGGCATCAATTGAAGATTTATCTGAAGAAGCTATCGAGAAAGCCCGCATTCATTATACGGTAAAAAACTCACATCTTGCAGCTGAAATTAAAGGCTGGGATGATAAAACTTTTCTGAATAAAGCCAAAATCTGTATAAAAGGTAAAATTACAAGAGCTGCTATACTTTTGTTGGGGAAACCAGAATCTGAACATTTTATCAATCCTTCAACAGCAAAGATTTCCTGGATTTTGAGAGACAAAGACAACGTAGACAAAGATTATCAGCATTTTACTTGTCCATTATTGTTAAATTCAGAAGAAGTCTATAAAAAAATCCGAAATTTAAAATATCGTTACATTGCTGAAAGTACCTTATTTCCAGAAGAGGTTGACCAATATGATCCATATATAATCCGTGAGGCACTAAATAATTGTATTGCCCATCAGGATTACACCTTAGGAGGTAAAATAAATGTGGTAGAACACGAAGACGGTAAACTTGTGTTTATAAACGCAGGTAAATTTATTCCTTCAAGTGTAGAGGAAGTAGTAATTTCTGATGCTCCAGAATCAACTTATCGCAATCCTTTTCTGGTTGAGGCTATGATTAATTTACGTATGATTGATGCTATCGGAAGTGGTATTAAAAGAATGTTTAATATTCAAAGGAGTAAATTCTTTCCATTGCCCTCTTACGACTTTAAAGATAATAAAGTTAAAGTTACCATAGTCGGCAAAGTTGTAGACCTAAATTATGCTATGAAAATAGCTACAATACCAGACTTGAGCATTACTGATATTATTGCACTTGATAAGGTAGTAAAAGGTATAAAATTGAGTGATCTGGAAATTAAAAACCTTAAAAATAAAGGACTGATCGAAGGCAGAAAACCAAACTTCCATGTTTCTGCCTCTGTTGCTAAGGTTACTGGTGATGAGGCTACATACTTTAATAAAAAAGGCATTGATGATGACTACTGCCAGAAAATAATAATAGCGTTTCTTATTAAATTTGACAAAGCTAAAAAGTCGGACTTCGAAGAGGTACTTATAGATAAACTTCCTGGAGTACTTGACTTAGATCAAAAAAAGAATAAAATCAAAAACTTACTTCAGAAACTAAAAAATGAAGGCAAAATAGACGTTAAAAATAGATCTTGGTTTTTGGTCAAATAGAAAAATTTAGACGATTTAAGCTTTGATTTAGACTTTTTTTAGATGATTTTATTTTATAAATAATTGATATTCAATTTTTTAATTAATAAAAATTTAGACCATTTAGACAATCTTTAGATCTAATATCCCAGATTGTATATAAGTTTCATCACCTTTATCTAAAGGATAGTTGAGTTCAGGTATCAAAACTCATCCAACACCTTAAATTTAGACGATTTAAAAATTGATTTAGACAAATTTTAGACAATTATATTCGACATTTAATTGATAATCAATTATTTAACTAGTTAAAATTTAGACGATTTAGACAATCTCTACAGCACCTGCCTATCTGAAGCCTCGCTTGGTTGATACCTACCAATTGTCCTAATCGAGATTAGGAATTTACTCCAAAAGTTGAAAAGAGCCCAAAAGATAAAACTCAATACAAAAAGGCATTGGACTTTAAACGAGATTTAAACGAGATTTAAACGAGATATATTATTAAGTGCTTAACATTCAGTATTTTATGCAAATATTTTTAAACGGGATTTTGCACTAATTAAAATTTAGACGATTTAGACAATCTACAGCCCCTGCCCCCAGCCTCGCTTGGTAGATACCTACTTATTCGTCCTAATCAAAGCTAAAGTCTTCAAATTTTTTTTGCAAAATTTTAATTTTCTGAAGCTCTACTTTTTAACAAACCTATTATAAACGTTCATATCAGAGTTCGGAGCAAAATCAGATAATTTTGCAATCTCTCTTATTGAGTTTGATTCTTTCTTTATATATTCTAATATTTTTTTGACGCAAAAACATATGTTGTATCTGCGCAACATTGGTTGAATATGCAGATAAAAAGTATGGAAGTATGTACCTGACCCCCATAGCACTTTTTTCAGAAGTTGAATTTTTAGTTCAGATGAAATTTTTATTGATCTCTATTACGGAAAAACGTTAGACAATTAAAGTGGAATTTTTTTAAACTCTATAGTAGAACATATTAAGTCTCTCTCTTTTAAGATTTAATCTTGAAGAAATTTCAACCTTTGTCATATTCTGTGATTTAAATTCTTTAATCTTATTCAAAATCTCTTTTTCGTCGTTATCATATCTTGTGTTTTTATAAATAGATCTAATATGATGATATAACTTATTTGACAGAGTCATGCTCAAAATGTTTTTATTAACATAATTGTCCAGCGACAAAATATCTTCTTCGTAGCACTTTTTATATAAATTATAATAATCATCGATAGAAAAGTTCATGTAATCCTGAAACGAGAAAAAGTTGTTCTTTACTATTTCTTTTGCTATACTAAAAATTTTTGATTCCAGATCATCGTTTTCTTTGTCATAAACACCTCTTTTGAAACTTTGAACAAAATCCTTATCTTCTTTAAAGGAGAGCCATTTATCATACAATTTTTGCCATTTTTCGAGCAGATTTCCAGGGATTTTATAAATGTACATGCAACCCTCTTTGACAAAAAATAATTTGTAAAGTTTGAGTTTCCCGCCCAAAAGCTCGAACTCTTTGTACAAATCTGCCTCATTATGTTCTTCAAATTCATATTCACTAGGTATTTTAAAAAACTCGGGTTCGTAAAAAATTACAGGGCTCATAATTTTTTCAACAAATGTTTGATATTCAGTAATGCCTAGCCCTTCTATTTCTATTGAAGTTTTAGATTCACTTATTTTTCCTTCCAAGAAGAAAATTTTCTTTTCTTTTGCCCATTCAGTGATTGGCAATAAAATCTTATCCATCCGTTAAAATTAAAAATATGTAATTTAATCATTCCTATTTTCAACTCAATATCTTAAATCTTTTCCACCATTCCTAAATTTTTTATAATTTTGAAGGGGCAGTAAAACAGTCATATTATGCCAAATCACAAATACCGTCTCTCTTTTACAGCGGCTGCACTTTTTGTGGCTGATATGGAAACACTTGCCAGCTACATTGTAAATGATGGATTGGATATTGAAGCGCTAAATCCAGAAATGCTTCAAAGGTCAAGAGCAAACACCAATAAGAGAGTTTTTTCGGAGTTGATGCTAAGGATCAAAAATTTATCAGCTGCCGAGCTCGAAATACTGGCTAATGGCGATAGCAGTAATAAAAAACTTGTAAGCTTACTTGCCTTTGGCAGAACCTATAAATTTTTTAGAGATTTTATTGAAGAAGTACTGATCGAAAGAATATCTTTGTATGACTACAAATTGTCTGAAGGATACTACAATACATTTTTCTTCAATAAGTCGATGGAACATCCTGAACTTGAAGAGCTTGCAGATAGTACCAAATACAAAATAAAACAGGTTTGTTTCAGAGTGCTTGTAGAAGCTGACATTTTGGATAGTCTTGCTGAAAAAAATATTCAGCTGCCTTTTTTAGACACTGCTCTTATAAAAGCAGTTTCGGCTGTTGATCCTAATGACCTCAATATATTGCTCTATAAACCATAAAATGTATGACACTGGAGGAATTGACACATCAAAAATTTAGGCATTGCTTCGAAATAATGAGTTCGGAGCGTTTTTTAAATAAAGAAACACTCAGTGGTGAGATCCCATTTTGGGTAAGTTCATACGATATAAAAGCCAGTAAATTTGCTGAGGTTGAAATCAAAAACCTGATTAATAAATTAACTATCAATGGTATAAAAGCTGTTGTGATTGATCTTTTTAATCTTTCATGTGAAATTATTGAGGAAAAAATAGGGCTCGAAGTTATGTTCTCATTTGAGAAAAAGGGTAAAGCTAAACTATTGAAAGCTTTGCAATCGACAATTAACATGCATGAAAGACTCATTCCTTCTATCGTGAGTAAACGTGATTTGGCACCAGATGCAAAATTGATCATCATAAAGGGTGTCGGTTCGGTTTACCCATTTATACGCTCTCATACTGTCCTCAACAATCTTCAAACTGCCATAAAGGACATTCCAACTGTCATGTTTTTTCCTGGAGAGTATACTGGACATGCCCTCAACTTATTTGGCGTTTTGAAAGACGATAACTACTATAGAGCATTTAATATAGACCATCAAAATATTAAGTAATGAACAATCTTACTGAAATTTTCAAAAAAGACTACAGCAGAGTCATAGAAACTGTAATTAAGGCTGATGACAAAGAGCATATTCTTCAGGAAGTAGATGAATATGTAATCACAAAACATGTGTCGCTTAAACTGGCTGATTTTTTCGAGGTTTATAATGATAAAGTCAAGACCAATGGAGTTTGGATTTCAGGTTTCTTTGGATCGGGTAAATCTCACCTGCTAAAAATAATGAGCTATGTGCTCGAAAATAAAAATTTGAATGGCATCTTTTTGGGTGAATTATTTGCCGATAAGGTTAAAGATGATCCGAAACTTAAGGCTGATATTCTAAATTCTATCAGAAAATACAATTCCGAAAGCATTCTTTTCAATATTGATCAACAGGCACAAATTACGGCAAAGACAGACGCCAATGCAGTGCTGCAAGTTTTCTATAAGGTTTTTTACGATCATCTTGGTTTCTATGGTTTTCAACCTCATATTGCCGAGTTTGAAATGCATCTTGCAAAAGATGATAAATATGAAAAATTCAAAACCGAATTTGAAAAGCATTTTTCGAAACCCTGGTCTGAATCGAGAATGGATTATGTAGATCCAAGAATCAGCGATGCTATTTCTAAGGCTTGTGCGTCTATTTATAGTCAATCTGAAGATAAATATGAAGACTATCTCGATAAATGGGACAACAAACAACGCTATTCTATCGAAGATTTTGCGCTGAAAGTAAATGAATACATCAGTACCAAAAGCAAAGATTTTCGCCTCAACTTCTTTGTTGATGAAGTTGGTCAATATGTTGCCGAGAACAGTAAACTCATGCTTAATCTGCAGACAATTGCCGAAACCCTTTTTACAAAATGTGGAGGTAAATCCTGGGTTATAGTAACTTCGCAGGAAGATTTGGAAAGCCTGGTTGGCGATGATAGTGCCGTACAAACCAATGATTTCTCCAAAATTCAAGGTCGTTTCAGTGTTAGAATGCCACTTACCTCTGCCAATGTAGATGAAGTCATCGAAAAACGCCTGCTCGAAAAAAATGAAGCTGGCATCAACATTTTGGAACCGATGTATGCCAAAGAAGGGGAAAACATGAAAACCCTGCTCACCTTTTCTGAAATTGGAATGCAATTCAAGGGCTTTCAGGGTACTAAAGATTTTGTAAATAAATACCCATTTATACCCTATCAGTTCGACTTATTCCAACAGTGTATAAAATCACTATCGAATCACAGCGTTTTTCAGGGGAAACACCAATCGGTGGGTGAACGCAGTATGATAGGGGTATTCCAGGAAGTATTGAAAAAAGCTGATTTCAAAAGTACCGACAGACTTGTCAGTTTCGACCTGATGTTTGAAGGCATTCGGTCAACATTGCGCTCCGAAACTCAAAATTCAATTTTTCTGGCAGAGCGTCAGCTATCGGACAATGCCCTTGCAGTGCGAGCACTCAAAGTATTGTTCATGATTAAGTACTATGATAATTTTAAAGCCACATCCAGAAATATCAGCATACTATTGCTCGATTCTATTAGAATCAATCCTGCCGAACATCACGAAAAGGTTGAAATTGCCCTGAATGTTTTAGAGAACCAGACCTACATTCAAAGAAAAGGTGAAGAGTACGAATATCTCAGCAATGATGAAAAAGATATTGAAAACGAGATTAAAAATACCTCTATAGAGCAAATGCAGATCACTCAATTGATGAGTGAACTGTTTTTTGATGAAATAATAAAGGATACAAAAATCAAATACCAGCTCAATAAACAGGAATTTGATTTTACAAGAAGAGTTGACGGAACACTTTTCGGAAGAGAAAAAGAGCTGAAAATTGAACTGGTAAGCATCGATTTCAACCAATACCACTACGATGGCTATTTCAGCGGTTCTACGATGGGCGACTCATCATGGATGATTATAAAACTTCCAGAGGATAAAAGGCTCTTAACCGAGCTGAGACAGCATTTAAAAACTGAGAAATACATCAAGCAAAATCAGTCGGCATCGAACAGTGAAAGCAAAACCAGAATTCTTTTTGAGAAGGGACAAGATAATAGAGAAAGAAGAAGGCTGATCATCAATACGCTGAACAGATTGACCGCAGATGCAAAAATCTTTATAGGCGGTACTGTTTATCAGTCAACAAACAGCAGTGACGGAAAAATAAAAGTTTTAGATGCTGCTCAAAGATTAATTCAACTTGCCTATCCAAAACTGGAATTGCTCGGATCGGTAAATTTCGATGAGGCTCAATTGCGGCTTATTATGTTGAGAAATGGAGCAGACCTTTTTGGTAAAGAAGAATCGGCTGTTTCTGCAGCAGAACAGGAGTTGCTGAACCTTATTATCAGAAAACAAAAGCAAATAGACCGCACAGGTCTTAACGACCTTAAAGAACATTTTTCGAAAAAGCCTTATGGCTGGAGCCAATTAGCGATCTGGTCTGTACTGGCTAGACTTTTCAAAAGAGGTAAACTTGAAGTAAGACAGGATACCAATATCCTGGATGACAATGCCTTTTTGGAAGCATTGCTAAATAACAGACAATGGCTAAACACCTTGATTTTTCCACAGGTTGAGTTTGATAAAAACCAGGTAAACAAACTGAAGACCATTTACCAGGAAGCCTTCAATGAAACCAATCCCCACAGCGATGCTAAAGAGGCTGCCAACGCATTCAAACAAAAAGCCAAAGAAGAGGAAGCTGCCATAAGAATATTACTGGCACAGGCACAGATTTATTCTTTTGTAAACAGACTGCATCCGCTTGCTGAATTACTGAAAGAACTTTCCAGAATGGATTACTCAAAACTCATTCTGACCATACATGAGTATGAAGACCGCTTATTGGACGATAAGGAAAATATCCTCGATTCGATCAAACAATTTTTTAATGGAGAGCAAAAGAAAATATTCGATAGAGTGAGACTTTTCCAAAACGGTAACCACCATAATTTTGAATATGTGGATGCTCATGATGAAAAACTTGTACTCGCAACCTTACTTGAAGATGAAGCTCCCTACAGAGGCAATAAAATAAAAGATGCCAAAGAAATAATGGAATCGCTTTCAGAAAAAGTAAAAAGTAAGCTGGATCAGGAGCGCAAAACCACTATTGAAAAAACTGAACATAGTACAGAGAATCTTAAAAATCATGAAGACTTCAAAAGTCTCAGTCAGCATCAGCAACAGGATCTTTTGAAGCCATTTATGGAGTTGATAAACAAAGCAAAAGAGCAGAATAATATTGCCAATCTGATTATATATCGCAACAGCCTTGGTTCCTTATACACAACACAGTTGAATCAGCTCCAACAGCTTATCGGAAGCAGCAAGGGAAACGAAGAGAAAGTTGGCACTACAGCAACACCATTAGAACATTATGTAAATATTAAGGTGGTTGAGAAACAGATAAATTTTGAGAATTATACCCTCTCGACTGAAGCAGAGGTAAACACTTATGTTGAGAAGATAAGAAAAGCCCTCTTGAAAGAGATTGAGCAAAACAAAAAAATTACCCTCCACTGATACATTAGCTAAACCAACATGAATACCAACGGCTTAAAGAAATTTGCTCAGGCAACCCGCAAAAAATTGCTGGAACAGATAGCTGCAAGGCTCGA
>JBIPOO010000180.1:0-7874 GCA_044379045.1 Saprospira sp. | reverse complement strand
AGACAGCATCAAATGGCATTTTTGGTACGCCTATTTTTATCGAGGGAAATTATTTGGTGACCATGCGCTTTCAAAGTCTGACTTATGCACCCGTCGAATGCTATGACCTGAACAGCGGAAATTTACTTTGGAGTGTCGATGTTACGGATTCAACCGGAAGATCTCTCCCTGTAGGTCTTCGCGACAATAGAGTATATGTGATGCGTTATACCGAAAGTCTTAACGATTCGCTATACGCACTCAATGTGGCCGATGGATCACGCATCTGGAAATCGAATGTAACGGTGTCGCCATACATTACCGAAACAGGCGTATTTGATGCAGCCGGTAACTTTTACATCATGGGTCAGGGCTATCAAAGAACCTATAAAATCAATCCGCAGAACGGACAGATGATCTGGCAGGCAAACACTGTACCTATGTCATCTGGAAGTGGTGAAATGGTTATTAATGATGACAACAATACCGGATATACCCTGGAGCAAAATGGTGGAATCTCTTATGTATGGGCGATAGACTTGAACAATGGTCAAAAGAAATATTCACATATTGTCAGTCAATTGCAGCCCGGCGGAAATGTGCCTCAATCGGCTATAATGCTTGGTAATGATGGCGTTATATACGCACAGCTTACCGAGGATAATGTTGCTGCGCTAAAAGACGATGGCAATCAATTGTCCTTATTCTGGCAATCAAAGATTTATGGCAACTCCGCCTTCAGTCTTATGAGCGTTGGGCCCGATGGCTCGATTTATGCACCCAGTGGCGGAAAAATCATCCGTTTCGACCCTACCAATGGAGATACCCTGAGCCTATCTGCATCGATTACGCAAGGTGGCTTTTACTCTCCTAGAATCACTGTTGCCAACAACAATATGATTTATGTAAGCAATGGAGAAAGTTATATCTATGCCTTCGATTATGACCTTAATCTTATCTGGTCCAATTATTTACCTAATAATAACACATCGGGTGTGACAATATCTGCAAATGGACTTGCTGCCGTAGCGGGTCTAAACACAATAAGAGTCTTCACTCCTACAACAGTTGTGAATATCACGGAACAAAATTTGGAATCTTTGCTGAGCATTTATCCCAATCCAAGTAGTTCCTGGGTTAACATCAAGACCGATTACAGCCTCTCAGGAAAAACTTACAGCCTGATTGACCTGAACGGAAGAACCCTTAAAACAGGCCTTACTGCTGAGAACACAGCACTCGATTTGAGCGAATTTTCTTCAGGCTTGTATTACTTAAAAATTGAAGGCATCAGTCAGGTATTCAAAATCATAAAAATATAGGAAAATCAGCTATTAGGGGCTTATTTGGATTAGCTTTTTATCCTAAATTCTTGCGCTGTATTTTTGTGAAATATTTACGCAAGTTTGAGGAGGAGTTGCGTAAATAAAGCTGTTAATGACTATTTTTCGAGCCGAATAAATCAGAAAAACTTTCGTAAAATTTTAAGTGTAAACTCGTCTTATTTTTTAATAACATAAAATTATGACACCGAAGTTTAAAAGAAGAGTAATGCGTACTTCAGTAATTTTATTGATTTTATTCGCACTAATCACCAGATTTTTTGCGTCTTCTGTTTTAGGAGAACCATTCTTTGGTGAAACACTAACAAATTTATTTAGTGCAAAAGAGAAACCAGTTCTTTTATCAGAAAGAGATTTAGGAATATTAAAAAGCGTTATTCATCCTATTGCAATTCAAAATACTAAAAATGACAGTTTACAATTTGACTTTTTAAATGAAAAACTAAAGAACATTGAAGTTATAGGACTCGGAGAAGCAACTCACGGAACAAAAGAGTTTTTTGAACTAAAAAACAAAATGTTTAAATATTTAGTTGAAAAACAAGATGTAAAACTATTTGGGATAGAGGCAAACTTTGCTGCTTGTTACGATATAAACAAATACGTTTTAACCGGAGAGGGAAATGCAAAGGAGGCTTTATTAAAAAATGGCTATTGGGTTTGGCAATCGCAAGAAATTCTCGATTTAATTGAGTGGATGAAAAAATATAACACAACTAAATCTGCCAACGAAAAAGTGCAATTTTATGGATATGACATGCAAGACGCAACATCGTCAGTAGTTTGGCTAGACAATTACCTAAGCAAAGCTATTCCAGGCTTTGACAAGAATTTATTACCTGAAAAAATCGATGAAAACAAAGCCGCGTTAAGGGAATTAGATGAAAACGCATTATATGAACTTCAAACATTGAATTTAGATAAATTAAAAAGAACAGAAGAATTTGTTGCAAATAATAAAGAAATTCTAATCAACCAAAATTCTGCAGACTATCAATTTGCTTTGCGAACTATCGAGGTTCTTCGACAGAAGTTAAACTATTTTACACAGCAAGATTTCAATACAGCCTATTCGTATAGAGACAGTTCAATGGCGCAAAACATAAAATGGATTAGGGAAAGCAACAATAATGGTAAAATAATGCTTTGGGCTCATAACGGACATATAGGAAAAGGCACGTTTTCTGACGATTTTAAATCAGGCAATTGGATGGGTGTGCATTTGAACAATTTATATGGAAAAAATTACTACAATATTGGATTCAGCTTTAGCGAAGGCGGTTTTGTTTCTCAAAGTCCTTCATCAACAAACGTTTTTTACTTGATGTATAGTTTTATCAAAAGTATTTTTAAGGATGAACCTTGGCTTGTAAATGCCAGTTATGTGAAACCACACCCCAAAAGCCACTTGACAAATGCCTTTTCAAAATTGAATACGCCAATATTTTATATTGACTTTAAAGACATTGCCGATCAAAAAAGTTTGATAGACTTTATCAATAAAGAATATGAGCATTATGAGGCAGGAGCAGTCTTTATCAATGAAAAATCAGCGCTATGGTCAACCAATATATATGAATATTTTGATGCTATTATATATGTAGATAAAACAAAACCAGCAGAAAATTTTAACTTAGGGAAAATTGCGAAATAATAAAACAGCCAAAATATGGACAGACTATTTTTGATGTAATCGTTAAATGAGCTTAACCATAAAGCATCAGACTTCGTTTAGAAATATAGAGGCATACATATTATTGTACGTTTAAAGGCCTCAAAAAAAACTACTGCTATGAAACCCTTCATTTTATTTAGCCTTTGCTTGTTATTAATATTGTCTGTCTCCTGTAAAAAAGAAACAAGTACAGCAAATAGTTCTGATTACCTAATTTTTGGACATTTCTACGGAATGTGCGGTGGAGAACAATGTGTCGAAATCTTCAAGTTGGACAATTGCAGGCTCTATGAAGACAGCAGAGATATCTATCCCAATCGGGATACATTTTATGTTGGCGCATACAGCCAATTATCCAATCAGCAATTTAATGCCGTAGAAGACCTGATGGATTTTTTTCCGCAGGATCTGCTCAATGAAAGCGATACCGTTATAGGCATGCCCGATGCCGGCGACTGGGGTGGTTTTTACATTGAATACAACTTTAATGGAACCAGAAGATTTTGGATTTTAGACAAAATGAAAACTAATGTCCCCAGTCAGTACCATGCTTTTATCGATAAACTGAATGAGAAGATAAGCCTTTTGCAATAAGTGATAAAGCGGCTAATATGAACAATGCCAAACTTTTATAGGTTGGAGTAATGACCGCAATAAAAAGACATAAAATCAAGCGCATAAGTTATGCAAGTGATTAAAGGACCGATAAAATTAAGCAAAGTATGATTCGTATTCAAAGAACCGATACCGATAATCAACAATTTCAAAGGCTGGTTTCGGAACTGGATAAATACCTTAGTGGCGTAAATGGCAGCAGCGATAGTTTTTATGCACAATTTAATAAGATTGAATATCTGAAACATGTCGTCATTGCCCAAATCGAAAATCAAACTGTGGGCTGTGGCGCCCTCAAAGCATTCGACGGGGAGAGCATGGAAATAAAGAGGATGTATGTCCTGCCCGAAATGCGCAGAAAGGGTGTGGCTGATTCGGTGCTGAAGGAGCTCGAAATCTGGTCAAAAGAACTGGGATACCCTAAATGTATTTTGGAAACTAGTATCAAAATGCCGGATGCTGTAAGTTTTTACCAAAAATCGTCTTACAGCATCATTCCAAACTATGGGCAGTATAAAGATATGGAAAGCAGCGTCTGTTTTGAAAAAATGCTTTAAAAATTCAGCCCGACCTTAAACAACATAAGCAATGTACCTCCCACAAAAACCAAAAGAAAGAATTGAAGTCCTGGATGCCATCCGCGGTTTTGCACTGCTTGGGATTCTCATGGTCAATATGCCCCTGATGTATGAGCCTATTTCAAAAATAATATCTGGAGGAAGTGGGGATAATTTGACTTTATCAGATATGCTTTCCGAAAGCTTCATCAAATTTTTTTTTGAAGGAAAATTCTTTCTAATTTTTTCCATGCTCTTCGGTTATGGGTTTTTTGTTTTTTTGCAAAAAACCGCGGAATCAAATTCTTCTGTGTTATCGCTTTACCGAAGGAGGCTATTTATACTCTTGCTTTTTGGTATTGCGCATATTGTTTTGCTTTGGGGTGGTGATGTGTTGTTTGTTTATTCAATTTTTGGATTTCTCCTCTTACTATTCAGAAAATCAAGCGACAAAAAAATTATCCGTTGGGCTCTTTTCTTTATTTTGATTCCTGTCATAATACTCACAGTTTTAACATTTCTGCTGCTGTTTCTGAATGGTTTTCCTGAACTCAAAACGGAGCTGGATGCCATAAACAAAGAAAATAATTTGTACTATGAAGAACTCATAAACAGGGCAAGAAACACTTATTCAACTGGTTCTTTCGGCAGTATAATTTTGATGCGCCTAGAGGAATATGCAGATTCTTTTTTTACGAGTTTAATTTTCTTCTGCCCTACCATCATGGGCATGTTTCTAATTGGTTTTCTGAGCGCAAGAAAAGGACTTTTTACGGACATAAGCAATAAGGCGGCACTCTTTAAAAAAATATTGTTCAGGTCACTGGCAATAGGGCTGCTCGCCAATACAGGTTTTGTGATAACAATGTATCTCTCGGACCCTTTGTCGCTCGACTTGTACTTTCTTCTAGGTACAACGATGGGACTCATTGGCGGATTAGCTTTTTCCCTTTGCTATATTTCCATCATTACGCTGCTTTTTATAAAAGGTAAAGCAACTTTGCTGTCAAAAACCCTTGTGCCGATGGGCAGAATGGCTTTGACCAATTACCTGATGCAGTCAACTATTTGCGCCTTTATATTCCATTCATACGGTTTGGGATTTTATGGCAAAGTAGAAATTTGGCAAGGTATACTGCTAACCTTTCTCATTTATGCACTGCAGGTTATATTCAGTCGTATCTGGCTCAATTATTTTTATTTCGGACCGCTTGAGTGGCTTTGGCGAAGTTTGACTTATCGGAAATTCCAGGAAATGAAAAGGAAAAAGCAGTCGGCATAAGCAATATAAGAAATATTTTATTGGCTTTTTAATCAATTTTAATGACAGAAAATTTCAGCATCCAATATCCTGCAACAGATAACTGTACAGTAGCTCCCGATACACTAATCGATAAATACAGCGCAAAACTTCCTGCTTATCTCATCGATTTATGGAAAAGCAGCGGACTTGGCAAATACCGCGATGGATTGATTGAGCTGATCAATCCCGAAGATTATGAGGAAGTGCTTCATACTTGGCTCGGTAAAGCTACACCAAATTATGTCCCCTTTGCCATCAGTGCCTTTGGCGAACTGTTTTATTACAGAAAATTAACCGAAACCGATGAGGATGTCTGTATGATTGACATTCAATACCGGAAAATTGATGTATTGACCTGGGATCTGACAGCATTTTTTGAAGATTATCTGATCGATGACTACAACCGAGATTTTTGGCTAAGGGAAAAACTTTTCAATGAGGCTATCTTAAAAAATGGCAAACTGGAAAAATCGGAGGTTTACACCTTTGTGCCAATACTCGCATTTGGTGGCGCAGAAGAAATTGCTTATTTGCAGAAAGGCAAAGCAGATGTCTATCAGCATTTGGTTTTTTCTATGACAACTTAGTTGTTTCAACAGAATAAAATCCTTTGTAAATCCAGATCTCAGATAATGAAGCTAATACATCCGATGAGCGAAATCTAAAGTAAAAATTTGCCTTTGTTTGATAAGATATACCTATCTTGTTATTGATTTAGAGAAAAACGGATTTCATTTAGCGTTTAAGGTAAAAGTAGATTTCACCTCTTTTACGCCTCCAACAAATTGGCCGTTTTCATTTATATGCCAAAACCTTCATAGCTGCGCCCGAATCTTGTCAAAAAACATGTATTCAATAAAAACTGCATTATGAAATTAAGTCATATAAGTAAACAGGAAATTCCGGCCGGTGAGGATGTCAAAGCGCAGGAAATCAGAGTGGGTATTTTCAACCTTATTAAGTCTGAACATCCCGATTTTAATACAGACTCTTATATAACACTGGCTGAGCTGAATCAATACAGAAGGCTTTATCTTACTTCACTAATTATACAGGAAAAAGGAGAGCTTGCTATCATTGACGAAGATGTGATGGACGCTATAAAAAACAATGCAATTCTTTCCGAAAACATTCAAGAAGAAATTGAAACCGAGCTGAGTTTTGGTGAAAAAATAGCAGATAAGGTAGCTACATTCGGTGGTAGCTGGACATTCATTATAGCTTTTTTTTCTTTTATACTCATTTGGATGCTGATAAATATCTTTGTTTTGGCTTCAAAACCTTTTGATCCTTACCCATTTATCTTATTAAATCTCATTTTGTCTTGTTTGGCGGCAATTCAGGCTCCAATTATCATGATGAGTCAAAATCGGCAGGAACAAAAAGACAGACAACGCAGCGAACACGATTATAAAATCAATTTGAAGGCAGAACTTGAAATCAAATTATTGAGCGAAAAAATTGATCATTTACTGGTGCATCAAAACAAAAAACTCCTTGAAATTCAGGAAGTACAGACAGACTACCTCGAAGATTTGCTTAAAGAAATTAAAAAAAGAAATGGAATTTGAAAAAAAGCAGGAGCAGTTGGCAAGTTTTCGCCGATTCATTGTCAGAATGCTGCGCTATAGCCTTTTCGCACTATGTCTTATTACTTTTTCGGTGCTGATGGGAACAGTCGGCTACCACTATTTTGGAAATATTTCCTGGCTCGACAGCTTTCATATGGCCTGCATGATTCTGACCGGCATGGGTCCTGTAATTGAAATGAAAACTGCAACAGCCAAAATTTTCTCCTCATTTTATGCATTGTATAGCGGAATTGCTTTTTTAAGTATTACCGCAGTATTTTTTGCACCGCTTATACATCGACTCCTTCATATTTTACATGTGGAGGAGGATGACGAAAAAGAAGCTTAAGGAAAAAATAAGACATGAAAATCCGTTGTTTAATTGTTGATGACGTGCCTATTGCTCAACAAATTCTGGAGAAATACATTGCTTAATTTGAAGTTTTAGAGTTTGCCGGCAAATGTAGGGCTTGAGAGAATGAATTTTGTTCTTTATTTTTATCCAAACATAAATTCTTTTAATGATTCAGTCAAAAAAGAACTGAAAACAGCATTACAATAGCTAAAATTTATCCCTATTTTTGATGTTTCTATTTAACTTAAACCTAATAAGCTTTACAATGTCTAAAATTATTATCTTATCGGTCTTTTTACTTTTCAGTACAATAATTTTAACTGCTCAGGATTGGAACAATTCAGGCGGCAACAGCCGTAAAAATGGCTATATAAATGTAGCAGGCCCAACAACTGATAGTGTCCTCTGGCAGACAGCATCAAATGGCATTTTTGGTACGCCTATTTTTATCGAGGGAAATTATTTGGTGACCATGC
>JBIPOO010000437.1:0-2558 GCA_044379045.1 Saprospira sp. | reverse complement strand
ATTTCAGTTTTTTCGGGCAAATCTTTGAGCACTTCTTTCTTAAGCCTTCTAAGGATAAAAGGTTTGATGAGCTTTTGTAGTTGCCCGCGTTTTTCCTTGTCGCCCCATTTTTCAATTGGCAGTGAAAAACGTTCCTGAAACATTTTGGCTGTACCTAAAAGACCCGGATTAATAAAATGAAAGAGATTCCAGAGTTCGCCTAAATGATTTTCTATTGGCGTACCAGTTGTGATAATTTTGAAATCGCCCTGTAGTTCCATTGCCGCCTGAGATCGCTTAGTAAAACGATTTTTGATAGACTGGGCTTCATCGAGCACTATTGTATTAAATTTTTTGGCACAAAGTGTATCGCTTGCCTGGTGTAAGAGTCCGTAGGTAGTTACCAGCACTTCTGCTGCTTTTAAATCTTCGATGCACTTGTTTCTGTCGGTAGCTTGCGAAAGATTGTAAGCATTTAGGCTTGGGGCAAATTTTGCCAGCTCGCTTATCCAGTTGGCACAAACCGAGGCGGGAGCAACTACCAGCGCAGGGCCATCTTTTGCACGCGAGAGCAGCATGGCAATAGCCTGTACGGTTTTACCCAAACCCATATCATCGGCAAGGCAGGCACCTGCACCCCAATCGGCCATTCGCTGCAACCACTGGTAACCCTCTGTCTGGTAAGGGCGGAGTTCGGCTTTCAAATCTATTGGCAGCTCAAAAACTTTGGTTGAAGCAGCTTTCATTTTATCAACAAACTCTCTCCATTTAGCATCGTAACTAAAATTCATTTCCTCTGGGAAATCACTGAAAGCAGCACCTGCAAACTGTGAGATCATGAGTTTGTTTTTATTTTTCTGTGTCCAGCTTTCAATTTCACGCAGTCGGCGGAACAAAGTTTCTGTAAGTGCCAAATAGGACCCGTCATCGAGACTTATAAAACGATTTTTTGAATCTCGGCTTCTTTCCAACAGTAGCTCCATGTCCATAACCAGATCATCGTTAATCCTCAACTCACCTTCAAGCTCAAACCAGTTGCCGTTGCTCCTTACATTCATAAAGAGACTATCGAAATTTGCATAGGACGAAATTTTTAATCTTTCGCCCTGCGGCCATTCAATGACTATTTTATTTTCTTTTCGCAAGTCGTTCAATTCGGCAAGCAAGGCAAGGCAGGGCTCTATGCCATCGAGTGTCCATATCTCCCCCTCACGGTTTCTGATGTCCAGTACTGATGAAATGGCAATAAGCTCTTCGGCAGCAGTATTCTCGGCATTTAAATCTCTTTTTACAAAATAGGTACTGCCTTTCAATTCGGCTATTACCCTCTCATAACCCTTACCGGGTGTAAAATATGGAGGAACTTCGCTAAAAGGTTTTACAAAAAGTTCTACATTGAAAAATTCGCCTACAGGCAGAAAATGCACATAAACTCTGCTGTCGCAAAGATGTTCTGGCACTGAACTGTCATCAATAATCAAATCGCTGTGAACCGGAAGTATGGAAACCATTTTTTTTAGCTTCTCCTTCAGTTGATCCTCTGCCTGATTAGGAAGTACAACTTTTTTCCTGCTCAATAGTGTAATCAGCTGCTGTTGTTCTTTGCTGATAGGAATAAATGAATATCTTGTTGGCGTCTCTCTTTTAAAAATAAAAGGTAATTCTTTATCATTAAGTTTAAAAGGGCTGTCGAAATGATAGCCTTTGTCTGTTTTAACCAATTGCAGTTCCAATTTACCCCGGCTAATTTGTAGGGCGGTGTCATTACTATTATCGAGGTAAAGATTAGAGCAGCCAACCAGCTTATCTAAAAGATCGGCTATGAGTTCGGGTTTTGCCGGATTATCGTAAGCATAGAGATAAGAATTTTGAAGTTTATGATGCGCTCTCAGAATTTCAAGATCCTGTCCATTTGCAAATTGACTTAATTCCCGCTCTGTATATTTTTCTGTATTCAGCTTTCTGCCCTTACTCCAACTACCATTCTTATTGAGCTTTTGCAGAATGGGTTCAAGATGAAAGCTTTCTGGATCGAAACGCCAAATGAGCCTTTCTTCTTTGACAGAATTGCTATTGACAGTAAGGTTCAGAATACTGTCCAACTGCTCCAGAAGCACTTCCCATTCGGGTTTTGGTGCATAAATCTGCCAAAGCACAGCCTCTTTCGGGATTTCATCAATATCACCATCCAACATCTGTTTCAATGCATTGTATTCCTGGGCTATCCATGGAAAATCATTAGCCGATGCTTTTAAGGGCGGATGGTTGATCAAGGTACGGCAGAGACTGGTACGACCAAGCCAAAGTGCCGCATATGCCAAGAAAAGCAGGCTGTGTATAGCGCTGTTTTTAATGATGTAATCATCAGAGGTTCTGTTCCATTCATTGATTAACTCGGGTTTTGCCTGTTGACTCAGCAGCCCAAGCGTGAGGGACAAATAACTCGTAGTCATCGAATCCTTGGTAAGACCTTTCCAATACTCTTCCCAAATTGCGGGTTTCGACTCTAATTTCAAAAGACAAAGTCCTGCTAAATAATTGATGGTATTAAATTGAGACTTTTTGCTACCATCCAGTTT
>JBIPOO010000268.1:0-5325 GCA_044379045.1 Saprospira sp. | reverse complement strand
TTCAGCAAGCGATGATGCAAAATCAGCTTTGATAAAATATAGTTGATTCTTAGATACTGTTACAACATATTCATTTTTGGAACTGCTGATAATCTCTTCCAACGCTTTTCTATCGCCCGAGAGCATTAGAAAATGTGTCAGTTTGTTAAGGGTGTTCAGTTGTTTTATCTCATTCACATTTTGCACCAAATATTCGCAAAATGATTTTGAATATTTCATCTGGAAGAAAAGATATGAAAATGCCTCTTCTATAAGTTGTAACCGTACTTCCTCAAATTGGATCCGTTTGAATTTCTCAATTTGCAGTCCTTTTAGAAAAATCTTCGAAAGTATTTTGTCAGACATCATCCAACGCTCATCAAGCTTAACCCTTTCAAACATTAACCTGAACATTTCGTTACTTTTAATGAATTGTTCATCAAAAACATAAAGGCGCATCAGATTGCCCAATTCCTGAAAATTCTCAGACCATGACCAGGACCAACCATATTTTTTTTCTTTGGTAAACTTATAATAGCCAACACAGAGATTTCTAAAATAGGGTTTAGCAATTGCGTGAAAAAATATTTCTTCTTTGTCGAACTCAATGGGTTCTATTGCAGCATATCGGTAAATGAAGAAACGTTCAGAAGCACAGCTGTTAAGGTCGTTATTGCTAAATTGCGCCCCAATTCTGCGAACATCATCATCTTTGGATAGTTGCGCAATTAACTCTAGGTCTTTTACACTCATCCTGGTATTGATGAGCAGACAGATTTCAACCAATAGCTGGCTTGTCTCGCTTAATTTGAGGTAATTTTGAAGATTCGCCATTTTTATAATTTACTGATTTTATCCCATTTCGCTAATTGACTCAAAACTGCACGCATATCTTTTGGCATTTCTGCCGTTAAAGTCATTTGCTCGCCACTAACCGGATGGTTAAAAGTCAACGAGTATGCATGCAAAGGAACCCTCGAAAGCATGGGTACTTCTTCCTCCCATTTTCCCAGATTGAACTTTCTTTTTTTGAATTCCGACAGAAAAAATGACTCTTTACCTCCATATTGAAAATCGACCACCAACGGATGTCCTATATGCTTGAGGTGCACACGTATCTGATGTGTACGTCCGGTAAGGATATTACATTGCAAAAGACTGTAATTTTTAAACTTTTCCAGAACACGATATTCGGTAATCGATTCCTTGCCTTTGGAGGATACACACATCAATCCAAGCTGTGTGGGATGATGTGCTATTCCTGCTTCAATTCTGCCTTCTTCCTCGAAGGGGCAACCAATAACCAGCGCTTTGTATAGTTTTACAGTTGTTCTGTCTTCGAATTGTTCACTGAGACTTTTATGGGCCGCTGCTGTTTTGGCAAAAATCAAAACTCCGCTTGTATCTTTATCTATACGATGAACAATGTAAATTTCACCATATTTCTCCAAGAGTAAAGCGTAGATATTGGTTAACTCAGGGCGGTGCCTGTCGGGAATTGAAAGTACCTGAGCTGCCTTGTTTACAGCGATCAGCGATTCGTCTTCAAACAGAATTTCGTATGCAGAATTTTTTGACATTATAAGAATGCTTCATTGTTAAAACTGCATTTTTTTAAGTAATCAGACAACTTTTTAGGGTAAATTCTTAATTTCGTGCAGCGTAAAACGCAAATTTACAAATTTACAAGCAGTTAAAGGCATAGAATGGAAACAAGTTTGTCAGATTTCAAAAATTTGAAAAATTTAAAGGCTGCTTTTTCTTTTTGGACAGACGGAAGCTATGCCGAAATTCTGCACCTGGAACTCATCCTGCGTGATTCAGTGGTAGAAAAAACGCAAAAAGTTTATGGCATTGATAGCTTTTGCAAATATTTCAGTACCTTGAAATTTATTCCTGAATACATTCACCAACTGGCATCCCTGAAGGAGGAAGGCAAATCGGTTTTTAATGAAAGTTTTCTCAATTATCTGCAAAGACTGCGTTTCAGCTTTGACATAAAAGCTGTTTCTGAAGCTGAAGCTGTTCTACGGGGACAAACTGTTTTAGCTATCAGTGGTCCAAAAATAGAATTGAAAATTGTGGAAAATGCCCTTATTGCTATCATAACATCGGAGAGTTCACAAAAGTATGATGCGTTAATCAGTTTCGAATTAAAAGAATCGAACAAACACTTTAATGAAATTAATCTTAAACAGCTTTGCCGGGGTGGCAATTTGCTTTGATTTTACAATAAATTACTTTTTGGCCTCACATTCCTCACGCCATTCGATTTGAGCAGTGCTGTTCTTTTCCAATTTCTCAGCTTTTTTAAGCTCGACACAGGCTTCGCGGCTCCGGTCCATTTTTTTGAGTAGGAGTGCCTTTTTTAAGAAATAATTGACTGGCGGTTTGGGATTATTTGCATTTATTTCGCTAAATCGGTTATAATCCAATAAAGCCGCATCAAGATTTGACTGATGCTCGTTGCAGAGTGCGCGGTTGTAATAAGCTTTACCTTGTCGATAATCTGCCTTCAGCCGTATCACCCGGCTTAGATACTGCGCTGCTTTTGGACAGGCAACAAAACTAGTATCGGCTACGCATTTATTACAATACATGAATGCCAGGTTGTAAACATTATCGAGATTACTGCTGTCGCTCTGATAAGACATTTCCAACTGCTGCATTGCAGCATCGCCGGTACCTGGATTGCTCATCTGTGGCTGTTTTTTCATCAGCTCTTTTAGTTGGGCATCGGTCAGTTCCAGACCTCCGTCATTCGATTTTTTTTGCCCGCAGGCGATGAGGAGGAGTGTAAGGAGGAGTAGGGTAAGATATTTCATGTTGTATCAAGTATCAAGTATCAATCTCGTCTGAAAGACGAGAAGAAGTCAGCTTTTTAAAATTCAAAATAATTTAGATTTCAATTTTTTCCTATTTTAAATAATTCATGTTGAAATAATAGTCTGATAATCTGATGTCTGATAATCTGACTTCTGTTAAAGTTGCAAGGTATGACAAGCCACCAATCCAGCAGTTTCAGTTCTCAGTCGGCTTTTGCCCAGGCTCACCGCCTTAAAACCAGATGAAATTGCCAGCGCAACCTCTTCGGGACTAAAATCGCCCTCAGGGCCGATGAGTACAAGCACCGAAGCACCAGGTGAATATTCAAAGGCATTTTTCAACTCAGCAAGTTCAGTACTTTGACAATGTGCGATGAATTTCTGATCTGCTTTTGATTCCCGAACAAATTTATCAAAATTTGTCAATTCATTAATTTTTGGCAGAACAGATTTTTGCGACTGTTTGGCAGCAGCAAGGGCAATTTTCTCCAAACGGTCAATTCTTATTTGTTTGCGCTCGGAATGTCGGCAAAGAATTGGGCTAAAACTATTTATGCCAATTTCTACGCACTTTTCGAGCATCCATTCAATACGGTCTATATTTTTGGTAGGTGCCACTGCCAGCTGCAGGTCAAAATCCCAATTCAAAGGCTCTTGCCTGCTACTCAAAATCCGCAGTTTAACTTCTTTTTTTCCTATTTCTGTAATTTCAGCTTCGTAGTAAAAGCCTTTTCCGTCCATCAGTTCTAATCTGTCGCCCTGCTTTTTGCGTAGCGTTTTCACGACATGAATATATTCTTCCTCATCGAGAAAGGCGAAGCCGGATTCAATTTTGTATGTGAAGTATAGTTGCAAATTGTTAAAGAAACGATTAGAGAGAAAAAGGAAAGTTCAGATAAGTATAACCTGCTTGGCAGCTGAATAAGTTAATAACTGGAAAAAGTCTTGATACTCAGTACTTGATACCTGATACAACTCTAACTTCAGATTTCTTAATTCTAACTTCAACCTTATGTAAAGTCACTTTCATCCAAAATCTCAAAACCCTCCATGTCCTCATCCTCATCGTTGCCCCACATATCTTCTTCTCCGTCATCGAGACTTTCTTGAGCCGAATAATCGGTACGAGTACGTTGAACCATACCGCCCCATTTTGCGGAGTAGTTGTAAAGTCCTTTTTCAAGTTCTATAACATAGGTTTCCATCCATTGGCGGAAAGAAACTGAAACGAGTTTTCTTTTGGGGCCAGCTATTAAAAATCGGACAATCTGTCCAATTTGACCATCTTTTGAAGGTGCAAAATCCATACAATAATGATTGCCTTTTCCATCGCCGGTCAGCGGTAGCCAATATGGATTGTACCATTCGCCACGGATTGCAGCATCAGGTTCAGAATCAAAATCATCAAATTCGCCAGCATAAAATTTTTCTTTGAGCTTGTTTCGTTCCTCGATCATTCGCTCTACAGAATATAGTTCTTCCAAGCCAAAAAGGCGGTCTTCAGATTCTGAAAACTGGCCATTGTGAATTTTGTAAAATTCTTTAAAATCGACTGGTAAATCAACACCCATCATTCGCTCGATAGGCTCCAGCTGCTTGTCTTCTACAGCCTCGTTCAAATCGTCCAAAAGCTGATTGGCATGTTTATCGAGCCAGGCTTCGAAACGGCTCCAAATTTCCTGCATTTTATTAAATTTTGATTCCAAAAATAAGATTTAGGCAAATATAAGGCTTATCGGAATAAATCAGTAAGAAGATAATAAAAACTGCTGTTTTAATTCAGTTGGATCAATTTTGCAGCAGTCTCAAAACTATTGCCATAAGCATCGAAAACCTTTACAAAAAATTCATAATTACCTCTAGTTAAGGTTGTAGGAAATTGATACTCCAGATTAACTGTCCTGATATTACCAAGTCCAGATTCAAAAATATAGGTATCGGCTTTTATTTTATTTCCGCTTTCGGTGAAATAAATCAGTTCGGCCCTTCCTGTACCCAAATCCAAATTATCTTCGGCACGAACTTCAAAGCTCAACAGGTCTCCTCTTGAAACTGATATTGTGTCGGCAATTGGTAAGTTTATTGTTGCACTCGGTGCAGTGGTATCGGCGTTGTTCAACAATCTGATGCTGTAAGCCTGATTTGAACCAGCCTCATTGCCCGATTCGTCCAAAAGTCTGATTTGAAAATGATAAACTCCTGCAGAGGCAGTTGAAGGTATTGGAATGCTCAGGTTCAAAATCTGCTCGGTTCCGCTTAGGTCGATCAGATTCAAAACCTGCCATGGACTTACGGCCTTGTGACCGTGACAGTCAAAATTTTCATGAATATCAATTTTTAATTGCGAAAGACCTTTGTTATCGCTGAGTTTTAAACTCAATTTCAGGCTGTCGTCACTATTCAGGCTAATGACATTGTTAATCTCCATTTCACCACATATCAAAGCCGATTCCAATTGCGGACTGACCGACAACAATTCAATTACAGGATTTTGTTTATCCGAATCGCTGTTGCAGGAAAT
>JBIPOO010000179.1:0-7902 GCA_044379045.1 Saprospira sp. | reverse complement strand
ACATCCTCGGGCGCATCGCTGCCAAAGGCAGATGACATGGTAAGCGGAATTTCATATTCGTAATAATTATTTTCAAAGTCGGAGCCAATACGGACAAACATTGAAAGATCGCCTGGGTCGTTTTCGGCAGTACATTCGGGCAGGGATTCGGCATGTACAAACATCTTCAAACGTTGATATACACGCATATCGAAATTTACAATCTTATAAATTGCCCTTGCATCGCCGTCCTGAAGATTTTGGATATTAACAGATAATGACTGCTCGTTCTGAAGTGTATTGGGCAGCGCTCCGATAGCCTGTTCCCTTTGTACACCTGGAGGCATTACGTAGGGATAAGGAGTACGCTGGCCGTTTTCTTCAATGTTTACAGCATTAACATCGAAATAGGCACCGCCCGATGATTCGGAAGGCACATATACGCCGGCTTCTGAAAGACTTCTGATATATCTTCTCCATTGATTTCTGATAAGATCGAGACGTGCAAAACGAAGAATTGCTTTGTCTTCGAATCCGGTCATGTACATACGGATAAAACGTATTGCCCTGAAGTCGTTGATTCCACCAACTTTTTTACTGAATTGGTCGATTGGAATTTTCAACTGATACCAGTATACTGTTTCGCTGCCATTCGGACCGTCATAACTTACCCCTACCGAATCGAAAGTATAGCGGTTGAATTCTACTTCGTCGGTACCGATAATTCTCTTCAGTGGAACATGATACTGGAAGTAAGATTCCTCCTCGTTCAGTGTGTTATCCCTGTTGATATCTTCCGAATCGGGAATATTTGTAGAGGTAGATACAAACTGGCTGTTTTCATTTGGTTCGGCCGATGAGTTACCCTGAGGATTGTTGAATTTTTTATAACGCCAAAGCAGCGAATTTTCGCCGGCAGGCGGAGTATTATTGTCATAATATTCATCGCGGAAATAGCGGAAGTCGTCTCCCGAAGGGTCTTCCAATGCTTCTAGATATTGTGGACTATTGGTGCCATATATTGCAGCCATTAAATCGACATACTGCTGGAAATGTGCTTTTTCGCCATCGTTGTCGAACCCGTCCAATCCAATATCCTGCTTGTCGCGGATTGCTGGATCATTGTCGAATGCATTGGTAACAGCCTGTGCACGAGGAATTCTCGACCATTTTGTAGTGTCTGTTCTTACAGTTGAACCGCTGCTATCGCGCAAACCATGTTCAAAGAAAAGGCGTGAATCGCGCAAAATATCTTCTGAAACGTCGCCCAGTTCAATGTAAAGATCGCCGCCATCGCCGCCATAACCTTCTTTGAAGGGGCTCATCATCCAAACTTCTATGAATTCAATATTATTGGCTTCGAAGTCATTGTTCGGAATACTGCGCATTACGCCACCCCAGTGTTTGTCGGCAGCAAGGGTATCAAAATTGGGATCGAAATTGTATGGACCTCTTTCCTTAGGGTAATACGCTAAATCGAAAGTCCTGAGCAGCGTACTCTGAATGGCTGATACTGTAAAGTTCTTAAAGATTTCATCCTGGCGGAACTGTCTTACATAAACACTTTTACGGTCAGCTTCGGGTGCGTTGTCTGGCGCACGTGTTACGAGGTCAGGATCGAGTTGATACCAGGCAATTCTTGCACGGTTAAAACCGTATTTGAGACTGTCGATGAGATTTGCCTCAGGGAAAAGGTTATTGCCGCTGCCCCTTGGCGCACTTGCCAGATTCCAGTTCAATGAGGGAATTGTGAGGTTGAAATTTGCAGCAGCACCTTCAAAGTCATCGAGAAAAACTACCCCGCCACGGTCGTTTCCTTGGTCAATGATTTTGGGTGATCCAGGTAGCAGATGTGCAAATTCACCACTGAAAGTAATAGAAGATTTTTCCTTGGTACTCAAAAGTGGCAGAAAATCTACAGCCTTTGTCAGCCAGGGCAGGTCGCTACTGTACTGAATGTCGAAACCGTAAATTGAATTAGAAATTGGGTCGTCGCCATAATTCACTTTTTGAGTAAACGGTCGTTCGTTCAAATTCAGGAAAGTAGCACCAATATTGAATTTTTCATTGATAAAATAATCGAGCCTTGTACCGAAAAATGATTGGCGGTTAAAACCAAAGGTTGAATTATCTTCAAAAGTCACACGGATTGGCTGACCCGAATTCAGATAGGCTTCATTGATGATTTTGATACGGCCCAAATTATAATCGATGGTATAATCAGTGCCCTCGGCAAGTCTGGCACCACCTGCCGATACTACAACAGAACCTTTGGGGATATTAAAACCGCCCAAAGAAATTTCAGAAGAAATACTGGATTTGTAACGGCCACGAATAATAAAGCGGTTAAATTCGGGATATTCCCTTGCTCTCGTTACTGTAGAGTCATACAACTGCTGATACACATATTTTCGGGCGAGTGGACTCACAGTGTTCGGGTCGTTAGGATCGGCACGGAATGCCTTTTCCAGCGAAGATCCGAAGGGTTCGAGCACAGGGAAGATTACACGACCGTTTTGGGGAAGAATCGTGATGCCTGGAACATAGTCGAACTGACCATCGGGTAGTGGGTCGCGTGCACGGTTGAGGTTATCGAGATTAAGAATGCGCAGTAGCGGAATAGAAGCCACTGGTCCTTCGGGAATAAAGCGTTTTTCTCCTCCGCCTGGGTCTTGATAAAAAACATCGAGCATGAAATCTTCTTCGTTCACCTGATAGGCTCCAAGGGAGTAGATATTTTTCATCATCAGGTCCCAGATAGGCTGATCGACAATACGTCGAACACTTTTTAACAATTTCAGGTGCATTACATTCAGCGTATCGGCATCAATTGGCAAATCCTGTGCAAACTCACCCACCTGATATGTTTTTCCATTATAGGTATACTGATATGCAACCGCAATAACATCTGTTGGTTTAACAGATACATTTAGCGATACGAATCCCAACTGAGGATGAAAAGTATACTCGGTCTGTGCCAGTTTACGGGCTCTGATTTTCGAAAAGTCATTTCCATCGGTCATACCAAAGCCACTCTGCAGTTCAGAAATAGCAGTTTGCAAACCTCTCGAATTGGGATTTGCCAAAAGTTCATCGTAGAGTGTATTAGAATAATTGTCGGGCAGACGGCGACCACGCAGGTCTCTTCCCTGTTCGCTTGCTCCCAATAAGCGGCTGTCATCAAGCATGTTCTGGCTTTCTGTTTCGCCAATATCGGCAAAGCCAACGACATCTCTTACGCCTTCAGTCACATTACGGTCATTGGTAATCCAAACTTCCATTTTTGTAATGTTGAAAAGCGTATTGATTTGTGGAAGGTTTTTCAGATTTTCCTCAAAGGTTTCGCGATTGTAGTGTGAGAGGAAAAAGTGACGGTTTTCATCGTATTTATCTGCGGTCACTTCAAAAGCCTGCTGTTGGGCACCACCTTGAATCTGTAATTCTTTTCGCTGCGTCTGACTCTGAGATGCAACCATCGATACAGTGAGTCTTCCAAACTGAAGTTCAGTCATAAATCCGAAAAGATTCTGACGACCTTGAATGAGTGAGGTGCGCAATGGGAAACTTACATTACCTGCATCAATTTTGCGTACGATATCATCTTCAGAACAAGGAGTTTCGGTGAGGTATTGAACCTTTATCTGACGGTCGAAGTCGAAGGTAGCGTTGGTATTGTAATTGAACGAAAGTTGTAATTTTTGTCCGATTTTACCCACTACATTCATTTGAATATTCATATTAAAATCGAAACCGCCTTGTCTTTGCTGTCTTTCTGTTAGAATAGGATTGGCAATCTTTTGATAATCAACACCAAAAGTCAAGTCGATATTTCCCTGAGGACGAATGTCTACATTACTGCCGCAGAAAAGACGGTCAACCAAACTGTTCTGAATTCTTTCTTTGTATGGTTGAATTGGATCGCCTGCAGCTACCTGTCTGTTTTGGCGGTAGAGTGAGCGCATATAACTTTTGTCTTCCTGTTTTGCTTTCCAGTCGAGATATTCTTCGAAGGTCAGGTACATAACCGGTCTGTAATAGGATCCGTTTACTTTTTCTTTGATGATGTAGTAGCCGCTAACAGGGTCAAATTCAACAGATTTGTCAATGATTTTGGGGTCTTTCAGATCGAAAGGATTGGCCTGCGAGCCTGTCATGAAATCGCCGAAGCGCTCGCTGATAGGAGGCAAGGTATCTGTGGGTCCCCACAAAATATCGGGTATTCCAGTCCATGGGCCTGCAGCATAAAGGCTTAAACTGCCAAACAGTTGAAAAATTAAAATATATAACTGAACAGAAAAGTATCTGAAATTCATAACCGTAATAATCTTTGTCATAGGTAGGCGCCAACTGCGGATGCAGCTAAGTGCAAAACGCAAAGTTAGATGTTTTTTTTAATTTTTTTCCGATAATTATTTCAGTATAAATATTATCATTCAGTAATTTTTGTCAATTAACAATCAAAGGATTAGGATGATCTTAAACATTTTTTTAAGAAAGTTGCCCCAGTGCAATTCTGATCAGTTCTCCAGAATCGTTAATTTTCGGATTTTCTTTTAAAATTGCATTGATTACTTTTTGGACATTAGGCCTCAAAAACCCAAGTGTAATAAGCGCTGAAATGGCTTCTTCCCTTACCGGATTTTCTGAATTCAGCATCGATGCTGCTATGGCATCGCTTACGGCCCCGCTGTCTTTAAGCAGTTTGTCTTTCAACTCAACAATAATTCGTTTGGCTGATTTTACGCCAATTCCTTTAGCGGATTTCAAAATAGTTTCATTTTCGGCAATGATAGCCATACGTATATCCTTGGGCGACATAGCCGATAGCATCAGTCGGGCAGTGCTCGGGCCAACGCCTGAAACGGATATCAGGTGCTCAAAAATATTGAGTTCTTCTGCTTCCAAAAATCCGTAAAGATAATGTCCGTCTTCTTTCACAAGATAATGTGTAAGCAGTTGAACCTCTGTAGCATTGCCCAATTGACGGAAAGTATTTACCGTAATAAATATCCGGTAGCCAATACCATTTGCCTCAACAATCAGGTCGGTTGGACATTTATAGCTGATTTTTCCTTTTATGTATGCAATCATCGTGAAACTATTAACGGTTAAAAATTAGAAAACGTAAGCTGCGAAAATACAAAATCTTTTTGTTAGGCTGGATTTAATTATAAAAATCAATTTATGTACAGATATTAAGAGGGTCATACAGAATGTTAATTCTATCATAAATAAATATTATTGTTTAAAGTAAGGGATTTAAAACACAGATAAGAAATGTTTGTAACCTAAAAACTGGCTAGCGAAAAAGAGGCAGATTTTATAAAATGTCAGCTCGAACAGGAAATATTGCAAAAAGTGAAGGAGTATAATTTTTGTCAGAGACACCTAGACGTATAGAAGCCAGACCTGTAGATTCTAGACTACAAGACACTAGACTTATTTTTACTTTGTAAAAAACAAGCAGATTGTTAAACTTGAAAAAAAATAAACGCGCCACATGCACCGCTCCCCAATATCTGAAGCAGCAGCCTATGTAACTAGCATCGGCTGGCAATAGTGCTGATTGAATTTCGGATACAGGGTAAGGAGCAGTAAACTCAGGTTACAGATGGCGCGCTCATCTTTCACCCATTCACAGTTTCATCCTTTGAAATCTACAGCACCAACAATCCCCATTCTCTCAATTTCGAAAAGAGTGCTGAGTCCATAAATGCGTCAAAGTTATTAAGGTCTGATTTTTCAAAAGATGCTTTAAAATCGGAAAAATTCATCATTTTGCCTTTGTGGATGCTCATATCTGACAAGGTCTTGGAGAGCCATTTGCCCATATCTGCAGGCATTTCTATTGCAGCATCGCCTTTTTTATTGTACCAGCTCAGGGCCGAAAATTTTTGTTTTTTACCCCTTTCGTCAAAATCTTCGAAGAATTGAATTTCGGGCATTTTGCCAAGCCAGTAGAGCCTGCAGCCAGATTTTGCTACCGGAGCTTCGGCTTCTTCAAGGGCATTTTCTATAAAATTGTTTTTGACAGAAGTTTTGGGTATTTTGAAATCAAACCAGTGACTGAGCGGCAGTTCGAAACCGACACCCTGCATGTAGTTGTAAAGTGAAATTCTGAGACCTTCGCTGAAAAGCTCATGGTCAGCTCCTTTGGGATCATCGTGCCAATAGTCATTTTCGGCAAAGCCGCCAAATTCAGGCCCGGTATGCACTACTCCGTAAGCTTCCGGATTTAGTCCAGCAGGGCTGTGTGCCGTCATCGCAAACTGATGCCAAAAGCCCGACTGAATGACGCCGGCCTCGAGTAGCTGACGAACCATCTCCATAGAATCGATAGTCTCATGCGCCGTTTGGGTAGGGAAACCATACATGAGGTAGGCGTGCACCATGATGCCCGACTGCGTAAAAGCATCGGCTACCTGCGCCACCTGCGCCACTGTGACACCCTTTTTCATCAGCGCCAGTAATCGGTCCGATGCTACTTCAAGACCACCCGATACTGCTATGCAGCCCGATGCTTTCAACAAGCGGCAGAGATCAGGCGTAAAACTTTTTTCAAATCGGATATTGGTCCACCAGGTCACGCTGAGTTTGCGTTTCAATATTTCAATTGCCAAATCACGCATAAGGGCAGGAGGGGCTGCTTCATCCACAAAATGGAAACCGTTTTGCCCGGTTTGTGCAATAATGGTTTCGATTCTATCGCAAAGTATTTCGGCATTGATAGGCTCATAGCGCTGAATATAGTCGAGGCTGACATCGCAAAAAGAGCATTTTCCCCAATAGCAGCCATGTGCCAGGGTGAGTTTGTTCCAGCGCCCGTCACTCCAGAGTCGGTGCATGGGATTGAGCAAATCGATGACCGAGAGGTATTGATCGAGTTTAAGTCCGCGATAATCGGGGGTTCCAACCTCGCGTTGCGGAATATCTTTTTCCTCGGCGCCGTTGCAGTAGCTCACAACGCCGCCCAGAAGGGCAAAAACCCTTTTAAGTTTTGGTAGCGCTCTGTTGCCGTCCAGATGTTCCAAAAGGCAGATGAGCGGTAGTTCGCCATCGTCGAGGCTTATAAAATCAAGGTAGTTAAAAACCCTTTCCTCGCTCAGGCGGCGCAATTCGGTATTCGGAAAGCCGCCACCCATAGCTATTTTGATATTCGGATAATTTTTTTTAATGTATTGTCCACATTTGAATGCTCCAAAAAGATTACCCGGAAAGGGTACCGAAAGACAAACCAGGCTAGGATTGAATTCCCGGATATAATTATCCAGACATTCGAGCAGCATTGTAGTTAAAATCGTTTCGGGAGCCTGAAGAGCTACTTCCATTTCATCGAAATGCGTTGCAGTACGGCCAAGTCTTTCGGCATAGCGGCTGAACCCAAAATGCGGATCGATAGCTTCTTTAATTAAATCGCCCAGGTCTTCGAGATATTTTGTCGCCAAATGTCGAGCCCTGTCTTGTATGCCCATGCTTCCAAAAGCCCAGTCGAGGTCGTCTGAATCGGCGAAACGGCCGGCCTCTGGCAGATAATCACCAGCGCAGATACTATGTGCAAGTGTCGGATTTTTATGCTGCAAAAAAGAAATGACAGGTTCAATGCTGTTGAGATAATCTTCGCGCAGGCTATAAATCCTGTAAGCATTTTCGCTGAGTTCAAGATCTGAATTTTCGAGATAATCGAAGATCTGCTGCAAACCTGTTCGGGAAAATAGTTTTAATATGACATCTATCCCCAAATCGGACTGATGAGATTCAATGCCCAGGGTATTGAGAAAGCCTTTCAGGTAGGCTGTAGCCGGATAAGGCGTATTGAGCTGTGTAAAAGGCGGTGTGAGCAGTAGTAGTCGCTGCATCTTTGATAGTTTTGCACAAAGATAGCAATTTTAAGATGAGACTCCTTATTACTGACAGATGGAACTT
>JBIPOO010000178.1:0-7915 GCA_044379045.1 Saprospira sp. | reverse complement strand
GCATTTTGGCTGCAGGTTCTTATACCTTCTATGTCGAAGAAAGTAACGGAAGCTGTTCGTCGCTTCGCAGTCCGGTTGCAGTTGTGGTGAATGCAGCGCCTGCTGCTCCTGCCGCATCAGGAACTACAATTTGCTCAGGAGCATCAGCTACCCTCAGCGCAACAGGGTCAGGAGTAATCCAATGGTATGCTGACGCAGCCCTGACGAATCTGCTTGCAACAGGAAGTACTTTCAATACACCTGCATTAACAACTAATACAACTTATCATGTTGCGGCTTCAAGTTCGGCTGGCTGTCTTAGCACTGGAACAAGCCTGAACGTTACGGTTACGGCCTTGCCGGCGGCTCCAGTTGCAACAGGC
Organism: Saprospira sp.; assembly: GCA_044379045.1. Taxonomy (GTDB): domain Bacteria; phylum Bacteroidota; class Bacteroidia; order Chitinophagales; family Saprospiraceae; genus Saprospira. The sequence goes on along the minus strand of JBIPOO010000178.1, from coordinate 7,553 downwards.
GCTACAGTTTGTGCTGGAAATCCTGCTACGCTCACGGCATCAGCTGGTGCAGGAACCTTGACCTGGTTCGCAGACCCAGGCGGATCTGTCTCTGTTGGTACAGGAGCAAGTTTTACAACGCCTTTTTTAAATCAAACAACAGCTTACTATGTACGTGAAACAGCATCAGGCTGCCAAAGCACACTCACACAAGTAACGGCAACTGTAAATGCTTTGCCTACTGCTCCTGCAGGCACTGCCCCTGCAGTTTGTGCAGGTGCTCCTGTAATTTTGAATGGATTCGGTTCTGGCGGAACGCTCAGTTGGTTCAATACTGCGATTGGAGGCACAGCGCTGGGAAGCGGAAATAATTTCAATGCTGGTATTTTGGCTGTAGGTTCTTATACCTTCTATGTCGAAGAAAGTAATGGAAGCTGTTCATCGCTTCGCAGTCCGGTTGCAGTTGTAGTGAATGCAGCGCCTGCTGCTCCAACGGCTCAAAACGATGGCCCTGCCTGCGAAGGTGATGATATTTTCCTGCAGGCTTCCAATGTTTCAGGAGCAAGCTACAATTGGACTGGTCCAAACGGTTTTAGTTCAAATCAGCAGACAATTATGATACAATCTTCAGCTGTTTCTGATGCCGGTGTTTATTCCGTTGCTGCAATAGTGAACGGATGCGCATCTTCCACTGCTTCAACAACTGTTACTGTTAATTCATTGCCACAAATTAGTGGAGCAATAAGCAACAATGGGCCGCTTTGTGAAGGAGAGAATCTTACTTTGACAGCACCCACAACAGCAGGTTTAACTTATGAATGGACTGGCCCGAATGGTTACAGTTCAACTCAGGCAGTTTCTATAGTTAACAATGTGAATGAACTCGATCAGCAGGGATTTTATACCTTAGTAGTTACAGCTGCAAATGGTTGTAGTTCATTGCCTTTGTCTACTTTGGTCGAAATAACTTCACTTCCTCAGGCTGGTATGGCCATCAGTAATGGCCCGCTTTGTACCGGATCGACATTAAATCTAAGCGTCGCAGAGGTTTTTGGAGTCAGTTACAGTTGGTCTGGACCAAATGGATTTACATCTACAGACCGTACGCCTTCTGTGACACCTGTATCAGCTGCCGATGCTGGAATTTATACTGTTACCGTAAGCCGTAATAACTGTCAAACTGAACTAGATGTAAATGTTGTGATTGACACTGTGCCCAATATAAGTGTTATTGCTGATACAACAATTGAATCGTCAGATGAACTGATGCTTTACGCATCGGGAGGTATCATTTATCAATGGTCTCCTGCTACTTTCCTTTCCAGTCCTTTTTCTCCAACAACAATTTTTGCAGGTGCTCCTGCCGGAACATACACCCTGACAGTCTTTATTCAGGATGCAAAGGGTTGTTCTGCCGAAGAACAGGTCAATATTACAGTTGAAGCATCAGATAATATAGTAGTGACAGATCTTTTTACGCCAAATGGAGATGGTGTAAATGAAACCTGGGTAATCGAATTTTTAAATAATGTCGGCTCCTATACTTTACAAGTCTTCTCCCGAGGAGGTCTGGAGGTTTTAAATTCACAGAACTATACAAATGATTGGGATGGTACTCATTACAAGTCTGGTAAAAAATTACCCGACGGTACCTATTATTATATAATTCGTACTGATGCAAATGAGTATTCTGGTGCTGTAACCATCAAACGTTAACAGCTGAGTTTTTTATTTCAATCATAAACTATAATCGCATTACTATGAAATCCTTATATAAATTTTTAATAGCCGCTTCATTTGGAACATCATTTTCTGTAAATGCTCAGCAGCTTCCTGTAATCAGTCAATATCTTTACAATCCATATCTATACAATCCTGCACGTACAGGAGACAACGGAATGGGTTCCATTAATCTTAACTTCAAAAGACAATGGACGGCTATGCCATATGCCCCTGTCACAGGGATGTTGAGTATGGAGACTCCAATCAATAACAATGATATGGGAATCGGTGCAATGCTCTATTCCGACCGGACGCATATCATCAGCAGAATTGGAGGAATGGGCACATATGCTTATCATATACCTTTCAGCAAAGATTACGTTCACCGTTTATCTGCAGGGATTTCGCTTGGTTTCATTCACCAAAGTTTTGATTTTGAAGCTGCAACTGTTGAAAATCCTAATGATGCACAGATCTTGGCCTCCAATGCCAGAGGTACTTCCTTCGATTTCAGTATGGGGCTAAATTACCGTTGGAAAGAGCTTAATGTTGGACTTTCCATGCTGCAGGGCTTAAACAATCAGATCCGATTTTTATCTGCTTTTGGTCAGGAAGTCAAATACATCAATACCAGACATTTTATGAGCAATGTGAGTTATGATTTTAATTTCGGCACTCAAAAAGAATGGCTGGTCAGGCCTGTTGTTATGACCAGAATTATTCCGGGACTTCCTGTTCAGGCTGAGGTGAGCGTTGTTGGTAATTGGAAAAAACTCTTATGGGCAAGTTTGGGTTACAGATCGAGCAATTGGCAAACAGCAACTTCCGCTTTAACATCATCTTTGGGTGTAGAACTGAAAAACAGAATTTTTATCGCCTACAATTTCGAAATTACCCCCAGCGCAAGTCTCCTCAGTGCCTTGGGAACCCAGCATGAATTTATGATGGCATATCGATTTGGCAAAGATGACAAAAAGGAAAAAGAACTGCTCACGATGCGTGAAGAAATTGAAAAACTCAAAGAAAATGACCGAATACTATCTGAGCGAATTGACAAAACAAATACAATTCTTGATACCTTGGCGAGTAATACGAAGCGAATTGAGGAAGACAATAAAAAAATGAATGATAAGTTGAATGAGGTCGAGAAAGCTGCTAATAGCGGCAATCAGGCATCAGAAGAGCTTAAAAAGAAAATGCTGGAGCAGGAAGATCTGATTAAGGCTCAACAAAATGCGATCGATAAAAATACCAAAGACATTGAGGAACTGCGCGAGGCAATCAAAAGTCAGCCAATGAAATATAAAAAGATGGGTGAAATTGGCTTTGGAATCGGTTCCTCTGAATTGAGTGCTGTTGAAAAATCAAAACTCGATGCTTTGCGACCATCGCTTAGTGCAAATCCTAATGCTACAATCTATTTATACGGCAATGCCAGTACCGACGGTGATCAGAACAGAAATATGGAGCTTTCATCCAAGCGTTGTATTGCTGTTCGTAAATACTTGATTGAAAAAGGCGTGCCTCAAGATAAATTAATTGTACTTCCAATGGGGCATGAGAATACAAAATCGGGAACTACTGCAGTTAACCCCTCAGATAGAAGAGTTGACATCATGCTTTCTGAAAAATAAAACTCATTTACTTTTTTCAAGAAAAGTTCCGAATCAGTATTTGTTTCGGGACTTTTCTTTTTTGTAAATTTTTCTGAAATTTTAACATTATAGCCAAAATAAAAAAATCATTAAGTTCGTTCAATATAAATTACAAAAAAATAACGGCTTGTATGTTCCTCATTTTGCATGCTTAAGTTAACTTTGCAGCAATTACAATATGGGTTTTATGTGGCGTAAATTTCTAAATCAAGGTACTCTCCTTCAATTATTTGGGATATCAATTCCTCTCTTGGTATATTATCAGTGTACTTCGCCTGCCGACAATACAATATGCCGTGTTTTTGCTGAAAATGCAGCTTACTTCATGCTTTTCTTTTTTGTATCCGGATTTGTTGCACTTACCTTGAAAAAATCAAACTTTATGCTTTTTTCCTGGATCTGCACCATCATGCTTTGTCAGTTTCTAAAAGGAAACACAGAAGGATCTTTTTACTACACAAAAGTGCAGGATAAGGAAAATTCAATCAGTGTCGCACATTTTAAAATGAGAAAACTAGCCGATGATTCACTTCTTTTGAATAAAGTTAAAGCAATGAAAGTAGATCTGGTTTCAATTTCTTTTGTCTCAGAACTTAAATCATATATAAAGTCAGAAATAGTACAGGAATATCCTTATTCAATCGATTTGGGTGTATCTCAAAATGGAGAACATAATTTCCTTTATTCAAAATATAATATCAGTTACTTTAAGAATATAAGAGGGGATAATATGAACTGTTTAAGCGGACAGATTATTCTCGACAGTATAGAAGGAAAAAAAATAAGCATTTTATGCTTCTCCATAGGCGATAATATAGCGGATAATCCCAAAGCACTGATGAAATCGCTGGTTTCTATATCAGACCTAAAAAAAACATCCAAAGTAAGTGAACCACATATGGTTTTAGGAAATGTTGCTTCCTATGCCTGGGAAATTGAGCTAAAGACATTCAGATCTAAAATCCTTGTGAATGACAGTCGTTTGGATCTCGATCTGGAAAAAAGCGGGAGACACATATTTTTCTCCAATCAAATGAGATGTGTGCGCTATGAATCTTATGAAAATGGCGTTATTGGCACCTATGAGATAAGAAAGTCCCGAAAATCTCAGAAACAAAGAGATTTTATTAGTGCCAGATAGTTTTCCTAGAGTAAATCAAAAAGATTTTTTACACCGATATATCGACTGACATTGAATGCTTCGGCATAATGAAATCCAGCAGCTCTGCCATAAGTACAGCTTTTCGATTTTAAAAATTCAATGAACTCCCTCGATGAAATGGGGGTTTCAGGCTCATTTGAATTTGGATTGTAAAACTGCGATTTGTAGGCCATCAGAATTTCAAATTTACGTTCTATGTAGTTACTGATGTCGAAGACAAAATCAGGCTCCAGGTTATAATCCTGGATGTAATGGTAGATGGCTTTTGGTCGCCAGGCTTCCTGTAACCTGCCCTCCGCTTCAGTTTCGATTTTTACCAGACCACTGTAAAAACAGGCATCGGCAATTAGTTTTGCTGCTCTGCCATGATCGGGATGTCTGTCAGACAATGAATTGGCCAAAACAATTTCGGGTTTGTACTGGCGAATTTTCTTTATCAATTCAAGCATATTTTCTTTGCTCTGTTCAAAAAAACCATCAGGCATCATCAGGTTTTCTCTTATTTCGGCACCAATCATTTTTGCTGCCGCTCCGGCCTCTTTTAATCGGGTTTCAGCATCGCCGCGCGTCCCTAGCTCACCAGCAGTAAGATCGAGCAGACCAACTTTATGTCCTATAGCAATGTGACGCAAGATGGTACCGCAGCAGGAGATTTCAATATCGTCGGGATGTGCGCCTATGGCCAGAATGTCGAGTTTCATAATGTGGTATTTTTGATAAACAGCGTGCAAATATATTATTTACAGATGTTGCAAACTTTTTTAGTGCGGATTTCTTTAGATTAATATATTTTTTATTCTTTTGTTTAGAGATTCAATCCTGTTTTTTGTAAAAGTCAAAATCATTTAGAAAAATGGCAATATTTAGCGTTTTAATCAGATCAAATCATCAGGATGGTGATTGTATCGGCCATCTTTTCAGTTTGAATATCCTTTCGATCAGGCCCCTAGGATTGAGCAGCAAGAGATTGACTGGCCTCTGTTGAATAGTATGCTCTTAAGCTGAAAGATGCTATGTCAGAGCGTAAAATTGAAGTACCCGACACCGATTACTGGACTACAGAGAGATATTACAGCTATTGACAACGAAAAAATGCCAGATGATTATGACCTGTTTCTGATTGAAGACAGGATTATGACGGGAGATTTGATGTAGGAACAATCAAAATTTAACTTAAAATCTATATGCTTTCAAACGACAGCTTTGGTCGATCAATAACTTTCAAAAATTAATAAAAAAAAGTAATTAATATTTGCAGTTCAGAAAAATAGACATATATTTGCACTCGCTTTTGAATAAAAGTTAGAGGGTTCTGTAGCTCAATTGGATAGAGCATCTGACTACGGATCAGAAGGTTAGGGGTTCGAATCCCTTCAGAGTCACAAGTTTTGAGTTTAATACACTGACGATTTCAATCTTTTCGTGTCTAGCTCGTTTTATTATCTAAAATAGAATCAATTAAATCATGTCTAGAATTTGTCAATTGACCGGTAAGAAATCCATGGTAGGTAACCATGTTTCGCATTCCAACCGTAAAACAAAAAGACGTTTCAACGTTAACATTAAAACCAAAAGATTTTTTGTTCCTGAATTATCTATATGGTTGACATTAAAAGTTACTACACAAGCTGTTCGTACGATGAACAAACTAGGTATCTACCAGTTTTTGAAAAACCAATTGTCTAAGGGATTTGACCCTATGATTTGGGTTGAAAATCCTGCCGAGGCCAATACAAAAAGTACAGAAAGAAAATATAGAAGAGTTGAACATGTTGATTCCGCTGGTCACAAAACCTACAGTATAACATATACTCCCGAAGCTTATGATAATAATAGGAAAGTGAAACTTTCTTCAGTCGTTAAATAGTTTAATTACAATCAACCATGGCAAAGAAAAGTAAAGGTAATAGAATTCAGGTCATCTTAGAATGTACAGAACATAAGAATTCTGGAATGGCAGGAATGTCAAGATATATTACTACCAAAAATCGTAAAAATACTCCTGAGAGAATGGAATTGAAAAAATTCAATCCTGTACTCAAAAAGTATACAATTCACAAGGAAATAAAGTAAACCTTATAATTTATATATAATGGCAAAGAAAGTATCAAAAAATGCGAAAGTTGCACAGCGTGCATCTAATGCAGGTTCTGGAAAGGATCATGTAAGAGCAATTAAAAGTGTAAAAGATCCGATTACCGGTAAGTATTCTTACAAGGAAGTAATCGTTCACAAAGAAAAAGTCGATGAATTTTTCAAGGCTAAGTAACAGGTATTTTTAAGGAATTGGAATTTGGCTTCCCTATTAGGGAAGCCTTTTTTTTAAATTAATTTTATGGGTTTCTTTGATAAGATTTTCGGAAAAAAAGAAAAAGAAGATTTAAATAAAGGTTTAGAGAAAACTAAGCAGAGTTTTTTATCTAAAATCAGTAGAGCTCTAGTTGGTAAGTCCAAAATTGACGATGAAGTATTAGACGAATTAGAAGATATTCTCATCCAGTCTGATGTAGGAGTTAAGACAACCGTAAAGATTATTGAAAGAATTGAGGCAAGAGCCTCTAAAGATAAGTTTCTGAATACGAATGAATTGAATGAGATGCTCAGGGATGAAATCGTTCAATTGTTGGCTGAAAATACGACAGAAGAAACTTTGTTTTTTGATATCCCAAAAGATGTGAAAAAACCCTATATTATATTGATAGTTGGGGTTAATGGTGCAGGTAAAACAACTACCATAGGAAAGCTCGCCCATAGACTGAAAGAAAATGGAAATCGGGTCGTTTTGGGTGCAGCCGATACATTCAGGGCTGCTGCTGTTGATCAGTTAAAGATTTGGTCTGAACGAGTAGGATGTCATTTCTACTCAAAAGGAATGAATACAGACCCTGCTGCTGTTGCCTATGAAACTGTACAATATGCCATTCAAAATCAATGTGATGTGGCAATCATTGATACTGCTGGCAGACTGCATAATAACAAACAACTCATGGCTGAACTCTCTAAAATAAGAAATTCAGTTACAAAACAAATCAGTG
>JBIPOO010000035.1:0-23498 GCA_044379045.1 Saprospira sp. | reverse complement strand
TGACGGCAAGTGATGCACCTGCTTTTTATCAAGCTATTTCTGAAGCTTTCAAAAACTTTTTAGGCAAGAAACTCAAAATTCCAAAGGCCGAGATGAGCAAAGAAATGATGGCTGAAAAACTGGAAGGCTTAGTAGATGATGATAAAATAAGAAGTCTATCCCGAATTATGAAAATCTGCGAACTTTCGGTCTTTGCCGGACAAGACAATAAACAGGCTATGCAACTGGTGTATGACGACAGTAAGGAGCTTTTTGCAATTTTTACCAATACATTTTCCTAATACAAGCAGGCTATGAAGCTAAGTAATTTTTTTATTTGTCTTTTTCTCTTGCCCTTAGGGTTGCTGTCTGCACAAGATAACGATTATAAAAGCAATTTCGAGAAAGGTCTCAAAGCCTACAAAAATAAGGAATATGCAAGTGCTGTAAAGTATTATGAGACTTCGTTGAGCACAGCCTATAAATCGCCCGAAGCCTATAATAATTTGGGACTGGCCTATTTTAAAACTGCAGATATCGGCAAGGCGATTTTAAGTTTTGAAAGGGCCTTGCGCATGAAGCCTGGCTACACCAATGCACGAAAAAACCTAAAGGCAGCTCAACAGTACATTGATACAAAATTAAAAAAAAGTGGCAGCTTCTGGCTTTTTAGCTTTTGGGGTTCTATTGGACTTATGCTCACTTCCTTCAGCTGGTCGCTTTTATTTTTCCTGCTGTTTTTTTCTGCCTCAGCCGCTTTGTTGCTGCGCTATTTGAAATTGAATGAAAGATTAAGTTTTGTTGGGCTGCGTGTAGGCATAATTTTTCTGGTTTTATCCTTCATATGTTTTGGTTTTGCACGCAGTGCTGCCTCGGCACAGTTCGATAAAAATCTTGCTATAATCACCTCAGTAAGGGCTGGAGTGAGAACTGCACCCGGATTGGACGGTGAAGACATCATGGTTGTTTCCTCTGGCGTAAAAGTTAAGGTACAGGAGGAAATGGGCGATTGGTTTAAAGTTCGATTGGATAATGCAGTTGTAGGCTGGGTGCCTGCCAAAACATTAGAAAAAATTTAATCATAGCTTATTGGGTATAGTTACCATATTAAACTAAATTTATGAGAAACAGACTAATAGCAGCAGCCTTTGCTTTTTTTGGAGGTGGTTTTGGACTTCAAAAATTTTACCTTGGGAGAATTTTTCAAGGTGTGATGTGTATTATTTTTATGTTTACGTTTATACCGGCAATCATCGGACTGGTAGATGCCGTTATGTTCCTAAGCATGTCGGATGATGATTTTGACATGAAATACAACTACTCAGGTGACCGTAAATTCCTACAAAAGGAACGTATGGAACTGGAGCGGGAAAAGTTAACAATCGAAAAACTTCGACTGCAAAGACAGCGCATTGAAGCAGAAAATGAATTGAAAAAGAAAATGCCGGCCAAGGCAATTACAGGCGAACAAGCCGATGAACTCGCTGCCTGGCACGACCTGCTCGAAAAAGGCATCATTAACAAAAGCGAGTATGAAGAAAAAAGAAAGATAATATTGGGGCTCGATTAATCTCGCAAAGGCTTACTAAGTGTGAATTATGATCTCGTCTATCGGACGAGAAGAAATTAGAAAAAATCTGTCTGCCCTGTTTTTACGCTGTAAAAAAACAAACGGATTGTCAAACTTGAAATCTGCCTTATGAAGGAAATGATCGGTATAGCATATCCGTGTTAATTCTTATCTCTACCGACGAATCTGTGTTTTGAAAAAGAACATAAACAAAGTTTAGTAATCTCATGCTGCGTAAAACCTTCGTGTAATTAGTGTAGTTCTGCTAGCGCTATTTTTCACGCTGAGACGCAAAGGACAAACCAGATCTACATCATGCAGAGACGCGGAGGTCGAACTGGGCAAAATGCAAAAAATCCAAAAGATTTTGCCTGACCCCATTCGAGGTCAAATATTGATGACAGACAGCTTGATGACTGTGACCCGACCCCGTCAGGTGGTCGTACACAATATTGCCAAAACATTCGATATTGAAGCAATTTTAAACACTGATTTAATGGCCAATATTGATTTTCAAGGATTTTTATACTCAAAATACTGGTATTTTACTCCCTAAAAAACAAACGGATTGTCTAGGTTGAAGTCCCCCTTCCGTGAGGAAATGATCTGTTTAAGCTAAAATGACTCCATTTCCAACGACCTGATATACAACTCGGCACAAGCTTTTGCATCGCTCAGCGCATCGTGGTGATTGAGCGGAATATCATGCATAATGCAGAGCTTTGCCAATCCTTTTCGGTAAATTCTATATGTACAGACCTTGTCAAAATAAGGCGTAAACATTCCGTAATAGGCCAGCGTGTGTTCCAGTACCGGAAAGTCGAACATGATGCCATTGTGCGCAACCACAGTTTGTCCATTGATGTAGGGTTCAATCTCGGGCCAAATGAGATCGAAGGTTGGAGAAGAAGCTGTTTTCCTAGCATTGATTCCGTGAATCTGCGTAAAGCGCCACCAGTAATAATTATTGGGCGGCTGCACCAAAAGGTCGATTTCGGCTGTAATAACACCTTCTTCCACCCTCACCAGACCTACCTGACAAATGCTATTACGTTGCCCCTGCGCTGTTTCGAAATCGATGGCTGTAAAACTATGCATAAAAAGTTTTGATTTTGAATGGAGCAAATTTACAGCAAACAAACGACAAAGTATGTCGCAGTTGGGATTTAAAAGAAATCTTTTTGTTCAAGTCTTTCTTTCCAAGTCTTAACCCCCCAGTTATCTTCCGATTCGAATGCATCGACTGATGTTCGGATGATTTCCTTTACATCCTCATCGATAAACAAAGGATAAAACATCACCCAGAAATCGCCATTGCTTTTTTTGAAATCTTCCCAATATGCCTCAAAATTTGGAAATTGCAGCTCCCAGCTTCTGATTTCATCATCATCGAACATTCGCATGGTCGATCCAATATCAGCAACAGAGCCATCGCTCATTAGAAAAATTTCAGTGCCACCACCTTCACCGCCTACCTCGAGTAGTTTTTTTACTTTTTTCATCCGGTTTAAAATTTTTATTTCTTTACCCTCATCAACCTATAGACCCTTTTGTGGCTGATTTAATTTTCCCCTTTGGCAATAACTTTTAAACTTACCGGATAACTTTTCCTGCCATCCATTGTATACCATGAGCCAATGACAGTTTGTCCTATTTGCTTGTTCCAATTTTTTATAATAAAATAGCCTGTTTCATTACCATCCACTCGTTCAATAATTTTTTCATTATCTTCTGAGCATAAATCAATATTCTTTTTTGTACTTGAATAGTAATAATTGCCGATTGTAAAGCATGTAGTAGCACCTCCAAAAGGAACAGCCAAAGTCATAACAATCTCATAACTGCCGATGGTACCTTTCAATTTTGTTTCATCCATCCAAATAGTCTGCGCATTCGCAAATCCAAATGACAAGAAAAAGACTAGTAAAATTAATAAATTTTTCATTTTTGATTTGATTTTCATCCCCTACTCTTTTGGCTTTTCGGATTAGGCCTCGTTTTTTATCGTGGTCTCAGAACTCCACCATATTAAAATTTTTACAAACTTAGCTTTAACAGCTTATAGCTTTTCCAAAGAGGGTATCTTTCAAGACAATACTTGTTTGGAAAAACTAATATACATTAAACGCAATGCCGCTCTTCAGATACCTAATTCCACCAAAACTTCATTTTTTCGATTAAAAACTTCAAAAGGGGCATTATAACCAAAAAAATAAAATTGATTAGAATACTTGATACCTTCAGCGTCTAATGCCGCTTTTAATTGCTGTTTATACTTTTCAATTTTAGCATCATTCGCCCAACCACTAAACCTTATCGCAGCAAGTTGTTTTGCAGGTTCTTCCTTAAATTCTATACCGGATTGGTTAGGCTTGGGAAGCATGTCCTTCTTTAATTTCTTAGGAACCATAAACATCATAGTCACGGAATCCCCTAAGGACATTGTAACTGGAGAAGTCATAGCTATTTTTTCATTCCTTTCATTATTACCAAAAATATATCCCGCTAAAATTGAGAAGCCTCTTCTGGATGAATTTTCATAGCCTTTTGTGTTGAGTTTGACTGAGGTAAATAAAGTAGCTTCGTAAGTTCTTATTTCAAATTTGCCATATTTTTTTTGGACTACATAAGGGTATTTTTCAATATTTCTTTGTCCAAATATCAAATAAAGTTGTACCAAAGCAAAGGATGTTAAGATTACTGCAAGTATGATCATTACTATTTTCATTTATTTTAATGTTTAGCGATTTTTATTTAATTAACGCTGATGGCTGGCAGATTGACAATGAAAAAATTTTCCTTCTTTCTTCGTTCCAAGGTACTTTTATATATACGAATAAGTAGCATTAAATTCCTGCATTAAAGTTGTAACTTTCTTTCTTCCATTTGTTGATACTTCTCCTGACTTTTTTTGTTTTTAAATGAGTCCTATTATCAATGAAAGTATTATTCTGTTTCCTTATCATTTTCCTCATTTTCCTTTAAGAGATCTGCAATAATTATTGCTGGAGCTTCTTGTTCAATGATAAGTCTTTGATATGCGGCGTAAATGTCTTTCGATGTATTATAATGCTGCCTCAATTGGTCATATATTTCTCTGGTATATAGTAGCGGTATTAACAAATCTCTCTTTTGATGATATTCTACATAATGATTTTTTACATTTACTTTTACAACCCCTTCTGTCAACAAATTATTGAAATGTGTTGCAAGAATAAATATATCAGTTGTTAATTCTCTAGGGTAATCCTCCAGAATTTTAACCCTACAATGGAAGCATCCTTCATAAATCATATAGTAGAAAACCTGTCCTTTTTCTTTTCCGAGTTCAAATATTGTTTCAATATATTTTTCCTTTTCATACACACCGTGTTTCCAATCAGCATCGGCATGAAGTTTTTTCAATTCTCTCCAAACTGTTTCTTCTTGTTTTTTGAAGCTCATGGCTAAACGATAAATTCGTTGTAGATAAAATTTAACCTTGTTCATATTTTTGTTTTTATATTATTTCTTTTAACGTATTCGGCTTTGCGTTCGGGCGGGTTTCACTTCGTGGATTTTCAATTCGGAGCTCAAAGCTGTCAATCAGCACAATTGAGAGAAAGTCCAATTCCTGAATAATCAAATGTGATAGCTGTAATTCCGTTTGCCGAAACAAAGTCAGCGAACTTTTTGTAAAAACCTTGTTTTACACCTGTTGAAGACGAAATGATAAGCACGGTATTTTTTTCTGCTTCGTAAATTTGTGCAGATATATGGTCGAGGCTTGTTGTTTTAATTTCTATTTGTTTCATTTCAACTTATCTATTTAATTCTGTTGTCTGCCTGTTGTCCGTTACCTTATCTATAACTAGCTTATACCCCTCAAAATCTCACTTACAAAACATAACTGTTTGTATAAGCCTCATAATTGAGCGGTTATTTATCATCACAAACATAAAAAATATATTTTATAAATTACATTAAGAACTCTTTATTTTTTGAATACGCTATATTCATAACAAATGCAAATAAAAGTCCTGAACCCAGTACCAATCCACCAGACTCCAATCAAAAAGTTTTAACGCTTAATTCATAAAATTATTTACTCAATTTTAGCCTTCAAAAAGCAAAAACAAGGTAAATTTGCATTGTTTCAGACAAACTCTAAGCTAATGTATTATATTTCAAAACAAGTTTTTATCAGTACTGACTTCAGCCTTCTACCCTTTGATTTTAGATAAAAGTCTGAAAATCTAACAAACTAACACCTGACAATCTCTAAAAAATGAATAAAATCAAAATACTCTCCTCCTACGCCCGCATCGAAGACAAGGATTCGCGCTATGTGGCAGTGTTGCAGGACAACAGCATCTGGTGGTTTGCACCCGGTTATCCCTGGCAGCCATCCAGCACTGAGGGATTGCCAATTGGCTATAATATCGAGCATCTGGTGGCTTACAGCCGCTCCGACAAAGACGGGACTCGCTATGTAGCGGTGCTTCAGGATGGGACAATCTGGTGGTACGCGCCCAAATATCCCTGGCAACAGTCATCTGTCGAAGGGCTGCCCTATGGCTATAAAATAAAAAATTTCAATGCATACATGAAGGCAGAGGGAACCCGTTACGTGGTAGTGCTTCAAGACAGTTCTCTATGGTGGTTTGCTCCGGGTACGCCCTGGCAGCCGGTACCTATGGAAGGCTTGCCCCTGAATGCCGAAAATATTCCGCCTACACCTTAGAAAAAGTTATCCGAAAATCTGCTTCCCGGGAGGGAAAAATCAGTATCGAAGATCTGTGTTTAGAAATGCACCGCTGCCGCCAGTTCCTTTATCAGCGAGGGGTCTTTCTCTATGGCATTGCCCACTACAATGATATCGGCCCCAGAAACAACAGCTCTTCGCACTGCTTCGGGTGTTTTGATGCCTCCACCCACAATCAATGGAATGTCGATGGCACTGCTTACTGCCGAAATCATTTGCGCCGAAACTGGATTCAATGCGCCCGATCCTGCATCCATATAGATCATTTTCATGCCCAGCATTTCGGCTGCCATGGCAGTGCAGACTGCAATTTCGTCTTTGCCCGCAGGAATTGGATTGCTATTACTCATGTAAGAAACAGAAGTGGGTATACCGCCATCGATGAGCATATAACCGGTAGAAATGATTTCGAGCGGACTTTTTTTCAGAAAAGGGGCCGACTCGACATGTTTACCTATGAGCAAATCGGCATTTCTACCCGAAATGAGCGAAAGCAGAAGCAGTGCGTCAGCCTTGTAGCTCAGTTGCAGCGTAGATCCTGGAAATAAAATAACAGGAATATCACACAAAGATTTTATCCTTGTAATGAGCTCGTCCAACTCATTATTCAATACCAGACTGCCACCTATCAGAAAAAAATCTGTCCCGGCATTATGGGCCAGGGCGACAAGCTTGTCGATGCTACCGATATCGATTTTATCGGGGTCGATAAGCAGGGCAAAGGCTTTCTTCTTGTTCGACTTTGCAATAAGTATCGCATCATAAATGGCCTTATTATTTATCATAAGCAAATTAAATCAATTCTAAATTAAACAAGCTTTAATCCTAATCCGTTTTATTAGACAAATATCATTAAAAAAATCAAAAAAGAGCTTAAATTTACATTCTTCAGGCTAAACTAAAAATGGAATTTTCGACTGAGACAATTTGTTATCCTGAATATAACCATTGACAAAACACTATGAAGCATATATTAATTTTTAGCCTGGCGCTTATCATTTTAAGCGCAAACAGCTGCAAAGAGCATGATCATGGCCCTAAGGGAAACCTAAGCATCACATTCAAAGCAGTTTATGACAATGACCCCTTATTGGTTTTTACGGATTATCTAACTCCAGATGCTGATAAGCTTCAGTTTCATGTATTTAATTTTTTTATATCGGATTTAGAAATTGTGAAAGAAAATGATGAAGTTATAAGGCTGAAAGATGTGGAATTCATTGATTTTAACGGCAATACAGATTTGAACAAAGCGTCTGCAGGAATAAAAATTGAACTGAATGATGTTGCCATTGGAAATTATAAAGCCATACGATTTGGCATTGGCATCGAACCCGGTAAAAACGCAAAAGAACCCGGCGATTTTCCCAGCGATCCATACTTGGGAGACCCTGGAAATTATTGGACAGCATGGAACAGTTATATTTTTTCACGAGTAGAGGGTAGAATTGATACCTTGCCCAACGCTGCCGGTGGCGATGTTTTCTATCTTTACCATACAGGTGTTGATGGCATGTATCAATCGCGCAGTTTTACAAAAACCTTCGAAATCAGCTCAAACAGCAATTCTGAATTAATCTTTACGGTCAACGCCAAAGATGTTTTTTACAAAAGCGGCGCCGAAATTAATATACCAGCTGCCAATGTAAGCCATTCGGGCGCTGTAGGAACGCCGGCTTATAATCTGGCCCGACAATCAATTATCAATATTGCAGATGCCATCAGCGTTCAATAAAAATTAAAATATTTCTATGAATCGTCCAACCCGTTTTGCACTGTTTCTTTTCGCTACCGTAGGAATTGTTATAGCCTGCGACCCGAAGGATGATATTTTGGGGCCACTCTCTCCAACAGTATCAGACGGTTTGGATAGTATAGCATATAATCCTCAGGCTTATCAGTTTCCGCCGATAAATGGCTTGCCAACGATGCAGATTCCGGCATCGAATCCTGTTACAGTACAAGGTGTAAAACTGGGTCGCTATCTTTTTTATGAAAAAATACTCTCTATCGACAGCAGCATTTCATGTGGAAGTTGTCACCGACAGGATAAAGCCTTTACCGATGGAGTGCCCAAATCGATAGGCGTGGATGGAACTATTGGAATCAGAAATTCTATGTCACTCATCAACATTGGCTATTCCTGGAGGCCCAACAATGCACACAATTTTATGTGGGACGGCAAATTCCGCGACCTCGAGGATCAGGTGCTTGCACCGGTTGAGAATCCTTTGGAAATGAAAAACAACTGGGAGGAAGTGGAGCGCCGATTGAGAAATCACGAACATTACCCTGCACTTTTCCGCAAAGCTTTCGGAATCAATTCAAAAGCCGAAATCACCAAGGAGCTTGCAGCCAAAGCAATGTCTCAATTTATGCGCACCCTCAACTCGGCCGATTCGAAATACGACAGTGTTGAATGGCGTGCATTTAATTATTTTAGTGAAGAACAGCAGCGCGGTTATGAACTTTTCCTGGGTGATGTGAACGGGGCAGCAGTAACAAAAGATGCCGAATGTGCACACTGTCACAGCTTTTCAAGGAATTTTGCCACCTTTGCCCGCAACAATTATTCAAACAACGGATTGGATTCTGCACAAAGTTTCAGTGACTTCATCGATAAGGGTTTGGGCGGCGTTACAGGAGTACCAACAGACAATGGGCGTTTCAAAGAAGTGACCCTGCGCAATATCGCACTCACCGCGCCTTATATGCACGATGGGCGCTTCGCGACACTTGATGAGGTCTTGGACCACTATATCTCAGGGGGACATCCTTCACCAAATGTTGCCAATGAATTGGCTTCGGCACCGACCTTAAGAACATTGTCAGCCAGCGAGAAATCGGACATCATTGCGTTCTTAAATACGCTGACCGATACATCCTACTTTACTAAAGAAGAATGGTCGGACCCCTTCTTGTTGCCCGATCCCTGGGCGGAGTAAAGGATTAAAATTTTCAAAAAAAGTCTCATAAAATTGTAACCTTTTCAAAATGTCGCATTATTGGTATAGATAGTGGACAAATTAAGCTTTGTACAAAGTTGAAAAAGTCAATATCTTTACTGAATGAAAAACGGAATATTTACATTGATTTTTTGCCTGCTGGCTACTGCCCTATCGGCTCAACAGTCGGTTGATACGCTTATAAGCCGTTCTAAGGTTCAGAAAAAGATTTTTATAGTCAGAAAAAATGACCCGAAAGAAAGTTTTAAAGCAGAAGAAAAAACTGCCGAGCTTGAACAGAAAACAGATGATTTGATGAAAATAACTTTCAGGTCACTGCCCAAAATGATTTCTGACAAAGATGGACTTTTGAATCAGGTGTATTTGGAGCAAAGCGATGATTCGACGAAAACTTATAAAGAGCCTTTTGCCATTTTGAGCTTTACCGTGAGCGAATTTGGATTTATTTCGAAAATTATTGTTCATGACTACAGTGACATTGAATTGGTTGATATTCTCATTAAAAAGTTTGATCAGACAAAATGGAAAGCCGCTAAAGATTCGAATGGAAAAAATGCAGCCTACACTTACCAGAAAATTGCTGTCATCATGCCGATAGTTATAAAACCTGAAGATCGTGAAGATTAAGATTACAATACTTTTCGTTTTTTTACCTTTATTCTGCTTTGCCCAATTGCAAAACGGAAGAACTGAATCTATGTTTCCAGCTCTGCCCTTCAATTTGAAAGAAGTTGTTAAGAATAATTACAGGACCATATCGCTTGTTTATGAAGAATACAAAAAAAACGATGGAGATGAAAGCGGTTTCCCCTGGTCAAATCAGCAAATCAGCTATCAGAAAGCTCGTTTTATGATACAAAGCAATGTTATGAATAAGATTTCTTATTATGATACCTTAAATAACAAAATCAGCTCCCTTGAATATTCCTACACAGACAGCTTATTGTCTGCAATAGAATTTTTCGAATACGATTCACTTCAGCAACCTTTTTCGACATATGCTTACAATTATGCCTACCGCGACAGTTTTCCATTTCAGAAAGTGCTGATGTTCAACAATGACAAAAGATTCAGGCTACTTTACGACTATCTTTACGATGAAAAAGGCAGACTGGTCAGATTGAATGTAACAGCACACGGTGAACCTAAAAAAGATGCATCGATAAAATTGGCCGAGGAAGAAATGACCCTCATGCTTACAGCCTACAGCGGCGATTCGAAAACTGAACGTTATTATAAAAACATGCACGAATTGCTTTGGTCGGAAAGGACTCAGTACAACGAAAAAGGGCTCCCCATCAATAAAAAAACCAGAGATGGAGATAACAAACTTCTTTCTGATGTCATCTATGTTTACGAAAATGAGGTGCTTGTAAAAGAAAAACATACAACCTTTTTAAACAAAGAACCTTTGAGCGAAAAGTTGATTTTTTACATCTATGAAGAAAATGGATTAATCTCTAAAATACTTGAAGAAGAAGGTGATACACAACGCGTAGTGAATTTATTGTACATGGAAGAATAAAACTTACAATACATAATTTAACATTTTTTTTAAAAATTTTTTGTTCAGCATATAATTTTTGTAATATTGGTACGTCAAGCTAATATAATCATTACAAAGCAACGCATGGCTACACCAAAATACACCATGACCCAACAGGCTATTGAAGAAGAATGGCTGCTGGTTCAGGCTGTACAGAAAAATCCTGCAAGATTTTCAACGCTGTACACTCGATACTACGAACAGATTTTTAGGTTTATTTATCAAAGGACTGCCGACGAGGAAGTAACCGGAGATCTTGCATCGCAGACTTTTCTGAAATCCTTTGAAAAGATTGGAACTTACAGTCACCGTGGAGTTCCATTCTCAGCCTGGCTATATACAATAGCACTTAACGAGGTGAACCAGTTTTTCCGTAAATCGAACAAAAACAGGGTTGTAACACTCGAGGATAATTATGTCAACAACCTAAAATATGAATTCGACAACAAGGAAGAGCTCGAAATTAATATTGCTATGCTGGGCAAGGTGATACAAAAGCTGAAACCGGATGAAATTACCCTGATAGAACTCAGGTATTTTGAGGAGCGGCCATTCAAGGAAGTTGGAGACATTCTCGGCATTACCGAAACCAATGCTAAGGTAAAGGTGCATCGGTTAATACAAAAAATGAAAGATTTATTCAATGAATTAAATCGGGACAAATAACCCTTTTTAATTGATTCAAAATACAAGTTTATGAAAGACAACTACAATATTAAAATTAATCCGCCCAAACTTAGCGCTGAGCAAATCGAAAAGCATATGAATTTCGATGCGCTGCTCGAGCAAATGAATCAAGGCAAATCTGCCCAAAAAGCGGTACCTAAAACCAGGTTTAGAATTATTGTTGCAATCTCTTCGCTGGCAGTTGCTGCTTCTATTGCCCTGATTTTGGTGTACAGCGGCCTGTTTAATGCCGAAAAAGAGATTGCGCAGTTAGCATTGAATACGCCTTTCGAGAAAATTGACATTGGATTTAACAGCTACCAGGTCGATGCCGAAAAGGGCGATACACTCAGGCATAATTCAGGCTCTTTAGTGGTTGTGCCAGCCGCTGCTTTTGTCGATTCAAAAGGAAAGCCTGTAACAGGAAAGGTTGATATCCAATACCGAGAGATGAACGAAGCTGCCGATAAGTTTATTGCCGGAGTTCCTCAAAAGGCAGAAAATACGGTACTGCAATCGGCCGGCACCATACAGATACAGGGTTTTAAAGATGGCAAAGCTGTATACATCAACCCTGAAAAAGCATTGCAAGTCGAATTAAAAACTACAGTGGCTACGGCATTGCAGCTAGGCGAGTTGAAATCTTATGCCTTTAGTTCCAAAGAAAAAGACTGGAAAGATCGTGGCATTGTTCAAACAGTTGTTATTTCGGAACAAGCAGCTGAAACGCAAACTGCGGAGCCAATATCAAAGGATAAAATTTTCGAAAATTTCCAAAGAAAATATCCGCTTCCGGCCCGTCCGATCGAGCCTGTAAAAGGCAGTCCGGCAAATATGATGGTTTTGGGTTTTGATGTAAATACTAAGGAGTATCCTGAATTTGCACAATATGAAAATGTAGACTGGATGGCGCTGAAATCAGTTGTAGACCCTCTACCCGATGATGGCTGGAGTAAAATGAAAGTGAATAAAATTGCCGATCTGAAATATGAAATTGTAATGATTCCGAATGAGGCAAGCCGGAAGAAAGGAAGAAGTGAAGTCCGTTTCGAGGCTTATCCGCTCATTCCATACAATCAGAAAACTATGCGCGATTATGAAAAAGCCATGAACGAATACAACACAGCCCTGGCAAAAAGAGACGAACAGCTGTCAAAGGAATTGGCATCACTTGGCATAAATGATACACCGAAAGAGAAAAAAGCATCCAAAAAAGTAAAATTCAGCACGCAAACAATTGTCAGCCGCTTCAGCATCAGAGAATTTGGGCTTTGGTCGGCAGCAAAACCTTTCGATCTTAAAACTTTGCCAATGGTAAATGCCAGTTTTAAAGATGCTTCCGGAAAAAATATTGATGTAGCCGAGGTTTTTGTATCGAATGCAGAAAAGCAGCTCTATTTTTCAAGTTCCGACAAATCGAAATTGAATCTTGACAGTGAAAGTGATTACAACAAAGTATGGGTAATGGCGAATGGACAGCTATACGTTGCGAATCCCACCAAAAGAGAAAATAACAGTGTTGAATTTGAACTGCAGCCTGCGCTGCAACCAAAAAATGAAAGCGATATCAGAAATGTACTGATTTAATCTATCGTATGATAAATTTTGAAAAGCCGGAGCCTACAGTTTCGGTTTTTCTGTTTTTATTCAATATTTTTATGAATATCTACTTGCTTGCCGGCCTCGGCTTCGATAAAAGAACTTTTCAGAGACTTAAACTGGATGATAGATTCGAACTGCATCATTTGGACTGGATTGACCCGGCAAATGCTAATGAACCGATCGAAGCCTATGCCGCAAGAATGCTTGAGCAGCAGATTTTGCCCGAACACCGAACTGCCGATATTGTATTCATCGGCCACAGTTTTGGGGGCGTGATGTGTCAGGAATTAGCGCAGTTGGTTGAAAAGCCAAGATTAATCATAACTATATCAAGTATCAGATCGCATAGCGAAAAGCCTTTTATGATGCGATGGTTTTATTGGATGCCCGTTTTTTGGTTGGTATCAAAATATCTTACCTGGATTACAATGCCGCTTTGGGCCTGGATGTATGGTTTTATAAGCGCTGAATCGCGCAGGCTTCTCTGGTATATGGTCAGACGTTTTAGTCGACAATATTTAAGCTGGGCAGCGCGGACAATCTCAAAATGGAGACCCCAAAAAGCAATTGAGGGACTGCGCATAGTTAGTATCCATGGTAGTCGCGACCTTATGTTTCCTGCCCACTTACAAGCAGCGCCCAAAAGAATTCTAAAAGGCGGCAATCACTTTATGGTTTACCACAGAGCCGATGAGGTATCGGCATTGATAAATGAGGAGTTGAAATCTTTGGGGGATTAATATCAACTAAAATCAATCTCGGTATTGTCCCCAATATTTAGACTCTGGCTCAGGCCCTTAATTGAGGCATCGCTACCAATAATGGAACGGTGCAGCACTGCCTCTTCGATCGATGCAAAACTTCCGATGATGGAATTTCTGACAATAGTGTAGTTAAGGTTGCTGTTATCCCCCACCGACACATTGGGCCCGATAATAGAATTGCTGATTTTACAATTCTTACCAATACTTACAGGCGGTATGATGATCGTATTGTCGAATTTGGGCAGTTTTTCCTGTATTTTGCGCTTGAGCAGCATGGCATTGGTTTCGAGCAGGATTTCTTTTTTCCCACAATCGAACCAGTTTTCGACCGGACAAACTGTAAATTTTGTACCCTGATTGACCATATACATCAATGCATCGGTCAGTTGAAATTCGTCCCTTGTGCGGATGTTCTCTTCAATAACGTATTGAAGGGCTTTTATTAAGTTTGGAATTTCAGTAATTTTATAAATACCAACTATGGCAAGGTTTGATTTTGGAATGCGTGGCTTTTCCACAACCTGTTTAATGAAACCATGATCATCCATAACTACAACTCCAAAATCGCGGGGGTCTTCCACTTTTTTCACACCCAAACAGGATTGAGGCGCTTTCAGAATTTCCTGCAACTCTCCTTCAAATATGGTATCGCCTAAGACAATGAGCACCTCTTCCGATTTTTCAAAACTTTCGCGGGCAACCCAAAGCGCATGCCCAAGTCCTAAACGTTCGTCCTGATAGATAAACTCCAAGCTCAAATCTTTATATTTTGTCTCGATGTATTCTCTGATTTTATCTCCCAGATAACCGATTATAAAGACAAATTCTGTTATTCCTGCCTCTACAAGCTCATCGACAATGGATGCAATGATGGGTTTCCCCGCAACCGGTATAAGCGGTTTAGGCTGCGTATAGGTATGTGGCCTCAATCGGGTACCTGCACCTGCTACCGGAATTACTGCTTTCATAATCTTGGGTTTTTTCTGATTAAACTTTGGGGAATGGGATAATAGCGCAAATTTAATACTTTTCGGTGCTTTGTAAGCCTTTTTTTATTAGGTTTTCCCTCAACCGCGTTAATTTTTCGGCAGAGCTTTAGTTCATTGCATAAACTTTGCTTAATTTTGGAGCGTAAAATCTCAATACATATGTATAGTGCCAAAGAAATATTGTCTGAATTTGATAGCCTCGATAGCGCCGATTGGCTTAAAGGCATCGAAAAATATCTGAAAGGAAAATCTTTTGAAGATTTAGTGTTGAAACTGGAGGGTGGTGCCGAAATCAGACCTTTTTATCGAAAAGAGGACGTCATGCTAGTTAATCTGCCTGTTTTGAACAGCAATAATTGGTTAATTGCAGAATCCTTCTCTTATGTCGGCGGCGACAAAGTTTCTTTTAACAAGGAGCTTCTAAATGCACTTATGAATGGAACTGAGTCGGTCAATCTACAGCTCGAAGCCGGCAATCCTGCTCAACTCTCCGATTTGCTGGAAAATGTTTATCTGAACATGATTGAGCTGAATCTGAGCGGTTCGGTATTTGAACAAGCTCCTGCTGACTGGCTAATTGAATTGGCTACATTGTCCGAGGGTAAAGTGAAGGGTTTTGTAAAAACAAGCAATGACAATGAACGCATTGCTCTGCTACGGGCCTTTTCCGACAAATTGCCTAACTATAGTTTTTTCAATTTCGAACTGAAAATTGATAAGGGTATTATTCCTAACTTATCAATCTTGCTCAAAGAAATTGCTGCAGCCTTTGAATTGATGCTTCAAAACGGAATTTCAGCTGAACATGCTCAAGCACAAATCAATATCCATACGAGTCTTTCCGAAGATTATTTTCTCAGTATCGCCGCTCTGAGGGCACTAAAAAGACTTTGGCTCGGACTGATTGAAGCCTATGGAGTTGAGCAGCCACAATATCCAAAAATCCACTGCATTACAACGCAAAGTACAACATCTGCCGATCCATACTGGAATTTGATTTCCAATACAACTGAGGCTCTTTCGGCCGCAATTGCGCAGATTTACAGTATTGAAGTAAGGCCTACGGACAATTCAGCTGAAAAAATTGCTTTCTCCCGCCGTATTGCCCGAAATGTTCAGCATTTACTAAAAATGGAAAGTCATATCGATCATATCATCGATCCGGCTGCAGGCTCCTATTACATTGAGCATTATTCTGCTGAACTGGCGAGCTGCGCATGGGAAGCTTTCTCAAAGTAATTATTTCAAAACATTCCAGCTGATACAGTTCATCAGTCCGCCCCCTTTACGCACAATATCATTGATGTTGATGGGCTCAATACTATGTTTTGGATAGCATTTCGCCATCAGTTCCAGGCATTCATCATCCTTATTGTCTTGCACTTCAAAAATTGGAAAAATAATTAAATTGCCTACTTCAAGATAATTTACATAACAGCCTATGGCAGAGGAGCTATATTGCTTTTCTTTATATTCAAAAAATGGCATGTTTACATATTCTAACCCCTTTTCAGGAATCAACTTTTTCATTTTACTCGACCAGTATTTAAACTCAAGCTCAAGGTCATTAACAAGAATCCATTTTGAATTCAAAAACTTGACCATTCCATCGGCATGACCGGTAAAATCGCAGTTGATTTGCGGTATGATGATAACTTCAGTTTGCAGCAGTTCCGCTAGCTCATTAACCAATTGGTTTTTATCGCTGTACTGAGGGTTTTCAGTAAATATCCTGTCTGAAATCATAACCTTATCTTCCCATTTCACCACATTGCCCCCATCGAGATTAATATCCGAATAAACAATTGTTGATTCTCTCAATAATTCATTGCAGATCTTGATATAATCTGACATGAAATCTATCTTTTTATTGATATATGAAGGCTCATATTTGAATTTTACAAATCTGTTCTGATGAGTTTGTATTGGCATATAATCTCTTGCCCAGATATCATTGTTGTTGTTCCCTTTAATAATTCCGTAGCCTACGCCATTGTTATCCAAAATTGCGGCGATGTTGTTAAATATTTCTGAGTGTTTCTCCTTTAAATACTGAGAGAAATATACAAAGTTGGTCTGTTTATCGCTGATCATAGATTATATTTTTATTTTATATTCAATAATAATTATATATAAATAATGGATTAGAAAAGTAAAGAAAACCTGCATGCAAATGAATGCATGCAGGGTTATGTTTTTATATTTTATTTTTCAATACTATCTAATATCCTCCAAAGTCACCTGCATCAGATTCAAAAACTCCAGTGTACGGGCTTTGATATCATCGGGACCTAGCTCTTTGAGTCGGTTAGGACCAAAAGCCTCTACACAGTAAGACGCAGCAACCGATCCGTACACAAGGGCACGTTTCATGCCATCGAGTGAGTAATCGCCGGTTTTAGCCAAATAACCCATAAATCCGCCTGCAAAGGTATCTCCTGCTCCGGTTGGATCAAAGACTTCTTCGAGGGGAAGTGCAGGAACAAAAAACACATGAGCGCCGTAAAAAAGCAGGGCACCATGCTCTCCTTTTTTGATAACCAGATATTTTGGTCCCATTTCACGAATGGTTTTGGCAGCTTTTACCAAAGAATGCTGACCAGAAAGCTGACGGGCTTCTTCATCATTGATGATGAGCACATCAACCTGAGTCAGGACTTTTTTCAGGTCATCCATAGCAATGTCCATCCAAAAATTCATAGTATCCATTGCAACCAGTTTGGGGCGCTCATTCAACTGATTGAGCACCTGCATTTGGATAGCGGGGGCAAAATTGCCCAAAAGTAACATTTCGGGATTTTTATAATGCTCTGGCAGTTTTGGCGAGAAATCGGCCAAGACGTTCAGTTCAGTAACAAGTGTATCTCTCGAGTTCATGTCCATATGGTATTTACCCGACCAATAAAATGATTTTTCGCCGATTCTTTTCTCCAGACCACTCATGTCTACTCCTCTTGCAGCAAGGGCATCCAGTTCGGCCTGCGGAAAATCGTCACCAATCACGGAGACCAATTTGATATTATTATAAAATTGCGATGCTGACCAGCAGATATAGGTACCTGCTCCGCCAATAATTCTATCGGCTTTGCCGAATGGTGTCTCGATGCTGTCGAAGGCAACTGTGCCCAATACCAGTAAACTCATTGATTTTGGAAATTTATTGTGGAATTAAAACTGTTTCATTGTTTGTAATTTAAATTGAAAGGCAAAAAAACATAAAATTCTCTTAAAAATCTAAGCTTTCACCAATAATTTAGTCAAAAGGGCAGATAATCAGTGTACAAAAGAAAAAGTCTGTAAAACCTTAAAATATTTTTTAAAAAATCCTGGAATTTATTTGCAGATTTAGAAAAGCGCCTTATATTTGCACTCGCAATTCAGCAAACGCCTTCATAGCTCAGCTGGTTAGAGCACTTGACTGTTAATCAGGGGGTCACTGGTTCGAGTCCAGTTGAGGGCGCTGAAATTAAAGCCGATACATTTATGTGTCGGCTTTTTGCTTTTTAATACTTAGCTTTGTACATTCAAAAAATTTCGGAGCATGTCGAAACTAATTATAAACATTGCAAAACTCTATTTAGGTACGGACACTAAAAGTCCGCTTATCGCAGATAAACTGGCGGAAGTAATTTTTATAGAAAATGCCTGGCTGCTCATTGTACATGGACGAATCGCCGATTGGGGAAATATGGAAGCATGTCCCGAAAGAGCTGATGAAATCATAGATGCCGAAGGCGGTTATGTCTTACCTGCCTTTGTCGATTCACATACGCATCTGGTTTTTGCTGCGCCCCGTGAACAGGAATTTGTACAACGTATTCAGGGATTAAGTTATCAGGAAATTGCCCAAAAAGGCGGCGGCATTCTAAATTCTGCCCGAAAACTGTCAGTCTGTTCTGAAGATCAGCTTTTGGAGGATGCCTTTGCCCGTTTGCAGGAAGTCATCAGTTACGGCAGCGGTGCTATTGAAATAAAGAGTGGCTATGGCTTGAGTGTGGAGGCCGAACTTAAAATGCTTAGGGTCATTCGACGACTCAAAGAAATAAGTCCGATTCCAGTAAAAGCAAGTTTTCTGGGTGCGCATGCCATGCCAATGGAGTACAAAGAAAATCGAAAAGGTTATATCAACCAAATTTTGGAAGAAATGCTACCGCGCATTGCCAACGAAGGGCTTGCCGATTATATCGATGTTTTTTGTGAAAAAGGATTTTACAGTACAGCAGAAACAGATCTGATTTTGAATGCCGGGGCAAAATACGGACTTAGGCCAAAAATACATTGCAATCAGTTCAACTCTATGGGTGGCATCGAAACAGCAATTAAATACGATGCCATTTCTGTAGATCATTTGGAAGTGTTGAACGACGAAGAGATAGCCGCGCTCGCTAATTCAAAAACTATAGCAACTTTATTGCCTACAGCACCCTTTTTTCTGAACGATGATCATTTTCCACCTGCCCGCAAACTGGTGGAAACGAAAGTTGCTATTGCACTTGCATCTGATTTTAATCCTGGTACTTCCCCTTCGGGAAATATGCAGTTTGTACTTTCGCTGGCCTGTATTAAATTGAGGCTTACTCCCGAAGAGGCTTTCAATGCAGCCACCATCAATGCTGCTTTTGCCCTTGAAATGGAGGGCGAACTGGGGTCTGTTTCAAAAGGCAAAAAAGCCAATCTGATGATTACAGCTCCAATGCCTTCGCTGGCCTTTATGCCTTATTATTTTGGGTCGAATTTGGTGAAGCGGATGATTGTTTCCTAAAATACGGATATAAATGAAATGGATAACCAGACTATTCAAAAAGGAACAAAATAAAATAAATTCTCTTACGGATTTACCAGCTTTTTTTCTACAATGTGAGTATTATAACTCCGCGTGGAGCAAAACGCATTATGGTTATTTTATTGATGTTAATGGCAAAAAATATTCATACTTAAATCCTGATAAGTGGAGATTTTTTTCTGAGTCCATCAAGAAAAGTAATAGCAATTACAGCTTTAACAAAGAAAAAATAGACTACTTAAACTGCATTGATTTACTGAAAAATTTGAGCAAATGCGATTGTATAGATTTGAACTTCAGCGTAGACATTTCAATCTTAAACAAACACTTTCTTGATCAGATTGTCAACTCCCAAATATTAGATTATGGGGATGGGGGATGTGATATGGGTACAAAATCAATTTATTTAATAATCTTAAATCAGGATACACAATTTTACGAAAGAAAATTATTGGAGTGTACTGGTGACACTATTCTGAAAATTGACTATATTGAATTAAATGCAATTTACGATTTATTTAAACCCGAAAAGAGTTAATCTAAAATCAATAATGCTACAGCTTTAAAACTGGAAATAAATAAAGGGATGAATCTCGGTTCCGGCTACCTGAATGAGTATCCAAATCATAACCGCCATAGCAACTGATTGCAGCGACCAGTGCAGGCGTATGAATTGTTTTTGCATCCAGTTTTCGAATCGAGGCGGATAAAAATGTATGAGATAACCAATCCCCAAAAGGATAAATACTTTCCAATAGCCTTTTATGATCGTAGGAATAAGCCCAAAATCCATATCTGTGCCTATTTGACTGATTACCTGATTGGCCGTATCGAAGCTTGATGCTCTGAAATATATCCAGCAAAATGCCACAAAGTGGAAGGTCAGAAACCAGCCGATAATTTTTACAGGCCAGTATTTATTTATTTTTCCCGTAATGGGCTTTAACAATTTTTCCAATGCCAGTGCGCCACCGTGCAAGGCTCCCCAAACCACAAAGCGCCAGGAGGCGCCATGCCAGAATCCACCCAAAAGCATGGTCACCATCAAATTTAGGTAATTGAAAAACTTGGCTCTGGTTTTTTCTTTTCCGAGAAAAAATATCAGCGCACCCGATACAATCATAACTGCATAAATAATTAACAATAAGCTTCCTGGCATCAGCATATAAAATACACCCATGAATACCAGTATAAAAAATATGGAGCCAAAGCTTCCCCCGCGATTTCCGCCTAGCGGCACATAGAGGTAATCTCTGAGCCAGGTAGATAGGCTGATATGCCAGCGTCGCCAAAAGTCCGTAACACTCAGCGACTGATAAGGCGCATTAAAATTTGGCGCCAGTTTGAAACCCATCAGCAGCGCAATGCCAATAGCCATGTCGCTGTAGCCGGAAAAGTCGCAATAAATCTGTATCGTATATCCATACACTGCCAGTAGGTTTTCGGCTCCCGAATACAAAGTTGGGTTTATAAAAACTCTGTCAACAAAATTGGTACTGATATAATCGGATATAATGCCTTTTTTCAGAAGTCCGCAGAGTATAAGCCAAATCCCCTGCCCCATCTCTGATTTGTCGAGCGATAATTTTTCCCTTATTTGAGGCATAAAGTCTTTTGCCCGCACAATTGGCCCGGCAACGAGTTGAGGAAAAAAGGAAACAAAAAATGCAAAGTCAAAAATATTGCGCTCAGCTTTCATCTCCCGTCTGTAGACATCGATGGTATAACTCATCGTCTGAAAGGTGTAAAAGGAGATTCCAACTGGCAAAATCAGATCGAGATGACTGTAATTATTGCCCGATAACTGGTTGATGCTGTCGATTAAGAGATTGCTGTACTTAAAATAAAATAAAAGTCCAAGATTCCCGGCAAGACTTAACAGCAACAATAAAAACCGCCTGGTTTTTTGTTCAGACCGACATCTTTCTATACCAATGCTCAGGTAAAAATCCCAGACTGTTGAGGCTATCAGCAACAAAAAAAATATTCCGCTGCTCTTGTAATAAAAGAATAATGAAAAAGCAAGCACATAAATCACCCGAAAAGTTTTCAGGTGTTGTGTGCCGATATAAATAGCATAAAATATTACAAACAGCACAAAGAATAACCCCGTATTAAAAATCAAGGGCTGATTTTCTTTGTATGTTAGCTGTTCGAGTATGTAATTAAAAAATTCCATTTCAAATTATTGAGACCCAAAGTTCTATTTTTTTTTAAACTTTTTGAATCTGTACGAAATAAAAAAACCGCCCCAAATTAGGAGCGGTCCACACACAGATTATTATGAGAAATTAAGTCTTGATATATGACTGTTTACCAAGCCTGAATTATTCGTTATCCATATCATCTTCTGAGGCGGATAATATCTTTGCCTTTTTCGGCTTTTTCTTTTCAGTCGCTGCTGTTTTATCATCTTCGTTAAAAATCCCCAGCAGCTCAGCCTTAATTTTAGCCTCGATTTCATCGGCAACTTCAGGATTGTCCATCAAAAACTGTTTGGCAGCATCGCGGCCCTGAGCGATTTTCGTTCCATTGTAGCCATACCAGGCTCCACTTTTTTCCAGGATATTCATTTCTGCACCAAGGTCAACAATTTCGCCTGTTTTTGAAATGCCTTCACCGTACATAATGTCGAATTCGCAAGTGCGGAAAGGTGGTGCCAATTTATTTTTAGCAACTTTTACTTTCACGTGATTACCGGTCTGATTACCTTCCTTGTCCTTAAGTGCAGTAGAAGTTCTGCGGATATCGAGTCTTTGTGAAGCGTAAAATTTAAGGGCATTACCACCCGTAGTGGTTTCGGGATTACCGAACATCACACCAATTTTTTCGCGAAGCTGGTTGATAAAGATACAACAGCAGTTTGTACGACCAATAGCAGAAGTCAATTTTCGCATAGCCTGCGACATCAATCTTGCCTGAAGGCCCATTTTCGAATCGCCCATTTCGCCTTCAATCTCGCTGCGAGGTACAAGTGCCGCAACTGAGTCGACCACCAAAATATCTACTGCACCTGAGCGGATAAGATTTTCGGCAATTTCGAGGGCCTGCTCACCGTAGTCGGGCTGAGAGAAGACCAGCTCATCTACTTTCACGCCAAGTCTTTCGGCATAATGTCTGTCGAAGGCATGTTCCGCATCGATAAATGCAGCAATACCACCTTTTTTCTGACATTCGGCAATTGCATGAATGGCAATAGTGGTTTTACCGGATGATTCCGGGCCATAAATTTCTATAATACGTCCTTTAGGAAAGCCATTTGTACCGAGTGCAACATCGAGACCGATAGATCCGGTCGAAATTGCCTCTACTTCTTCGACGGGCGAATCGCCCAATTTCATCACAATTCCTTTTCCGTAGGTTTTGGTCAGGCGCTCAAGCGTTCCCTGCAATGCTCTCAGTTTATTTTCTTTTTCACTGTTGTTGCTCATGTGTTTCTGTAATTAAAAGGTGCAATAATTTGTTGTATAAATTTGGTCAAATATTTTAAATTGGGCAGCTTTTCTATCAACTGTGATGCAAATATAGGATGACAATTTTATAAATGCAAGTATTTGTTTCAAAAATATTAAAAAATAATGAACGATTTGTTTTTAAACCTATGGTTTATTTTTTTTGAAAAATTTTCAGGACAAGATCTGCCAGGCTTGCCTCTTGGGGACTGTCAGCGCAAAATACATCCCTAAAACCCATCAATGCCATCGTTTCAGCTGTAGGTTTTCCAATTGCGGCAAGCTGCTGATTTTTTTCCGGTGAATATTTTTTCAGGTATGCTTCTGCATTTAAGGAGCTTGTAAAGACCAGGACATCGGCATCGCTTTTTTTGATGTCAGCTTTTGGAACATTTTTATAGGCAATTAGTTCTAAAACAGTCAGTTCCCTGCTCAAT
>JBIPOO010000031.1:0-25122 GCA_044379045.1 Saprospira sp. | reverse complement strand
TGTTCGACAAGATAATGCATTTGCTTTGCCAGCATTAAATACTTGATTTGTTTTTTGTTAGTACAGGTTATTTCGGATCAAAGCTATAATGTGGGTGAGTCGGTAGCAAGTGTAAATTACCAACCTTCCTGTTTCACCAACTTAATGGTTTTGCCTTCCACTTTAAATTGCTGGGCGCCAATTTTGAAATAATCACCATCTTTTTTCGATTTTAGATCAGTGTAAGAACCATCGAGTGTATGAATTGCACCACCTGTGACTTTTGCGATATAAATATAATCGAGGTTGACATCACCGTTTTTGCCTGTTCCGCAAATCACTATATCGACCGGCTTGTTGGCTTCTATCAATTTTTCAATCAAGGTGATGTCTCTTACCCTTGAGTAATTGTCGGCAATCAACACAGCTCCTTTACAGTCGGGAAATTTTGAATAGCCATATAAAATTGACTCAATATCGTTTTCGGGAGTTTTTCCGCCTTTTCCTGCAGCCATACAGTAAAAGGCTGTTTTTTCAATATCCTCATATTTATCGGAACTTACAAAATAGGTTCCCCCGGTATTTCCAATTGGTCCGTCGGGTTTAGTGTCGCCATCATTGAAGAATACAAACTTTTCAGTTTCATTTGCTTTGATATGCTCCTTCAGATAGAGCAAGGTTTGAGTCAGATAAGGATACATACTTCCGGTCACATCCTGAACAATAACAAAGTCTTCCCATTTGCTGTTGTTTTTATTAAAATACTGAGAAACGACCGAATCGCTGGTCATTTTCGAAATAAGCTCTTTTGTGCTTGTTGTTTTTGGAATTTTTGCATCAGGGTCTGGCACCTCTTTTTCAACCCATTTATCAACTGGTATTTTTTTATTGAAATACTCTTTTGGACGGGCTTTTTTGCCATTTCCGGGTTTATCGAATTTTTTGCCCGATGATCTTTTTTCGGGATTATGATGTAAATAATATCCTGTCCAAACTTTTTTCTCCTCGTAGGTAACTACTTTTTCTTTGATGATTTTGGTAGGTACTTTCGAATTGATTAATTTCATAGTTGTTTTAATCTTTTCGATTTCTTCATTGGTAGTGAGCACCTTCGATCCGGGGTCATCAATTCTACGGTCCATTACGGTGCTGATAATCTTACCATCTGCTGTGGTCACACGGTGCGGTTTGATATAAATAACAAAGCCATGAAAGAAATCTTTGGCTGTTTCGTATTGCATAGAGCCGTCCTGGGCAACAAGTC
The DNA here is from genome assembly GCA_044379045.1 of Saprospira sp. Taxonomy (GTDB): domain Bacteria; phylum Bacteroidota; class Bacteroidia; order Chitinophagales; family Saprospiraceae; genus Saprospira. The sequence continues at coordinate 23,879 of JBIPOO010000031.1, read as the reverse complement.
GCCATTCGATAAGGTTAGAGGTGAATGCCTCAGGAAAAAAATCCTGCAGCATTTCATAGCGCTCTCTGTTCAGTTTTACCTGATTGAAATTTTTATCCCTTTTAAAAACAGTATAAACCAGGTCTATTCTTTCAACGATGGTATCGCTGATGCTTTCCAAAATTTTCTTTTCATCGTCATTGAAAACAAATTTTGCATACTTCATTGGAAAATAAAGAATATACGAGCTTTCTCTAGAGTAATCAAACTTTGGTTCGACAGTAGGTGGCAACTGCGACAGGAAATCGGGGCTAACAACAAGTTCTCCCTGAGCTTTGAGCAAATTCAATACAAAGTATAGCAATAAAAACAGACTAAAGTTTCTCATAAGAATTACTGTTGAAATGTATGCAAAAATAGGTATTATTCTTTGAATTATCTATTTTTTGTGCAGGGGGCATTGTGTAATTAGTGTTAAAAAAATAAAGAGTTGCCCCATTTTATGAACAACTCTTTAAAAAGAAGATAGTTAATTTTTTTTTGTTTATTACTTGCTCAGTTCAAAACGTTTATTAACTTCAGCCCAATTGATAATGTTATAAAAAGCATTAACATAATCGGGACGTCTGTTCTGATAATTGAGGTAATATGCATGTTCCCATACATCGAGACCTAAAATAGGACTTGCGCCACAACCACGAGTATCAACATCCATTAGCGGATTGTCTTGGTTTGGTGTTGAACAAATTTCGAGTTTACCACCAGCATGTACACAAAGCCAGGCCCATCCCGAACCGAAACGGCTAGTAGCTGCAGCGGTAAATTTCTCGCGAAAAACAGCATAGCTGCCAAAATCGCGGTTGATGGATTCTAACAATGCTCCTGCAGGCTCAGCACCTCCGTTAGGCGACATAATTTCCCAAAAAAGATTATGATTCCAGAATCCTCCGCCATTGTTACGAACAGCCATTGGTGCTTTGGAGATATTTTTCAGAATTTCTTCAATGCTTTTGCCTTCCAATTCGGTACCTGCAATGGCATTGTTCAGATTTGTTGTGTAAGCTGCATGGTGTTTCCCGTGGTGGATTTCCATGGTACGAGCATCGATATGCGGCTCGAGGGCAGCAAAATCATAAGGTAATTTAGGCAATTCGAAAGCCATAATATTTTGTTTTTGAAAAGGGATCTACCCTTTGGTGAGATAATTAAATTTTAAAAAATATAATACAGATTCAAAGATAAAAGTTGAATTATTTCACAATCTTTTATAAATGAACAATTTAGATAGTATCAAAAAAATGGTGTCGCATTAATGTTGGTAAAATGTTTTTCTGTTAACAAGGTCAAAAATAATTAAAAGATATGGCATTGTCAGATTATAGATAAAAATTTTAGAAAATTTTAATACTTAGCTTCCGTTTAAGATTAGATCAATGAATTGTGTCGCATTAATAAATTTTGAGTCCCTGGCAGCCCCAATAAGTGAAAATTTGTTTAGTCAATAAAATTGTGTCGCATTAATAAAAATAAAGGCTGATAGCCCTATTAAGTGAATATTTATTGAGTAAATAAATTACGTCGCATTAATAAATCACGTACAACTACATCGAATTGAAGCTGTCCATTGTTAATCATTTAAATTCTTTGCATTCTTTGTGATTCAATTTTACTAATGTCTTTAATTGATATTTGGTGTCTGGCTATCATTTTAATTAGTTGTTGTCTGTTAACCAGTTCCACAAAGTTTGATTGAGCTAACATAGTCGCTGTAGGGCTGTAGTCGTTATTGGTTACAGCTATCAGCTTGAATTTTACATTGAACTTATTCTCATAATATGTCTTAGCTGTATAGATTTCCTGTATTGCTTCCCTGCCAACTAAAGCTTTTGTCTGTTTAACCTGGAGTAGAAAATTGTCATGTTCTCCTAATAAAACTACATCAACACCTTTGTCATTGGAGTAAGGAGTCAAATATACTTCAAACCCTTGTTGCTTATACAAGGCAGCAATTGTTGCTTCAAAAAGATTAGGATTTAGGTTATCAAATTGTTGAATGGTTAATGCCTCTGTTGTTGTTTCGGTTTCAATGTCGAATATATTTCCAAATAATTCATCAGGTCTTACTTCTGCTTGTTCTGTTGGGAAAAGCGTATTACTTGCCAATACTTTTTTATAGTTCAATAAATTATCGAGAACTTCATCAAATGATTTTAGCTTTTCTCCACGCTCATTTTTCATAGAATCAGGAAAAATAGCCATTGGATAATAAACAAAAACATCTTTATGTTGCCCTATTCGATACGCCCTGTCTGTTGCCTGTTCTTCTTTTGCAGGGTTCCAATGTCTCGAATAATGAATAACATGATTTGCCTCCGTTACATTCAAACCAACACCAGCTGCTAAAGGAGACATTATTATCACATTAAATCCTATTTCACTCTGAAAGCGGTTAATTGTTTGCTGACGGCTCTGTTTCGCTGCATTTTCTTTTTGTTTGGTGCTTGGGGTGTCACCATTGATTATACTTGGTAAAATACCAAAAGTATCATTAACAACTTTTTGCAACATCCTTTGCGTTTCTTTCCTGTCTGCAAATACAATTACTTTATCATTTTTCGTTTTTATATCATTTAAAATTCCAATAGTAGTTTGTAGTTTGGCAGATGTTGCAATCAATTCCTCAGAGGTGAAATTCAAAATTTGATTATCCAATAGATATGGGTGGTCTGAAATATCTCTAACCGCCCAAAGGGATCTCAATTTCTGATTTCTACCATCTACACCTGATAATTCTGAGTTGTTTGCATTCTCTATTTCAATCTTGTAGCGTTCAAGTTGAATATCAGGCATTATTTTCTTTATCCTTGAATTCTTGTCATCGTATTTCGAAGGCAGGTCTTTAGCCACATCTTTCTTTAATCTACGTTTGATAAATATTCCTATTTTATTTCTTAGACGTTCGGTAAGTTCTTTTATGTCTGTATCTTCTTCTTTCAATGGACTCTGGAATTCCTTTGCAAATTCTTTCGCATTGCCCAATAAACCCGGAACGGCAAAATCCATTATGCACCAAATATCAATTAGAGTATTTTCAACAGGTGTTCCTGTCATTGCAATTTTAAAATCGGCTTTTAAAGCTTTGCTCGCATTTGTAACGTATGTCCCAGGAGTTTTTATCTTTTGAGCTTCATCCAACGCAACAACAGCAAAATCTACAAGGCATAACGTGGCTTGATAGCTTCGAAGTGTTTCGTAATTGGTTAAAATAATATGTTGCCTTTGCAATTGTTGTGCTTCTCTTTGATTTTGGAGCTGGTTAAATGCTCTTGTTAGATTTGTTGAACCGTAAAGTTTGGTAAGGGATAGATTTTGTGGAGAAAAGAATTTCTGATACTCATTTTCCCAATTTTCAAGTAAACTAACAGGAGCAACAATCAAGTAAGGTTTATTGTCCTGATATGTTTTATTATGCCATTCAATAAAATAAAGAAGTTGTAATGTTTTACCTAACCCCATATCATCAGCAAGCAAACAACCACTTAAATTCTCCTTGTGTAAGGTTTGTAGCCATGAAATACCCTCAACTTGATGAGTTTTTAATGTTATTCCTGAACATAAATTATCAATCTCAGAAAAGCTGTGAATGATATTTTCTGGTGAATTGACATTTTGTATAAACTCCGTTAGCTCAGCATTTTCTTTGATGATTAATACTTCGATATCGGAGTTTCTTTCGTTTCGGCTTAGAGGTACCTTAGGATTTTCAAACTGTCTCTTGGCAGTCTTAATCAGGTTTTCAGCATCAATAATCGGGATTTCAACATCTTCCCATTTTACATTTGTTTTATTACTCTTTACTGCGTTTTCTTTTTCCTCTATGAATGCATTTAGTTTTTCAGGTGTCTTTAAATAGATTCTTTTTCTGCCTCCGTCAACTTTGTCACGTATTTCAATGCCTGGTATCCATTCCGATCTATAGGGACAAACGAAAGGATAGAATTTAGGTTTATATAAACCAATTTCTTTTACCCTTTCACTATAAAATACATTAAAGTCAGTTTCTTCGTCATCAAAAAAAAGTTCAGGATTTTCAACAATTTGCTGAATGGTTTCAGGACTTTCAACTTTTCGTATTCCTTTTATTTTTTGTAGTTCTTCTTTTTGTTTAGCTGATAATACAACTCTTGTAATGCCGCCCTTACCATCCGAAACAGGATAGATTTCAAGTGTTTTGGGGAATTTATCGAAAGTGTTTAAAAAGGCATCTTCATTTTCAATTTCTACATTTGGAATTACTTCAAGTTTGCCATTATTGAATTGAACATCAATCTTGATTTTATCTGGACAAAAAACTTCCTGACTATTTAAGTAACTATCCAAAATCAAAGCAGATGATCTTGAAATTGACTTAATATCAGAAAAACGCTTAAGGTTATTCTGAAATGTTCTTTCAGTTTCTGTTAGGTTATTGAAGCTGTCTAACGCTTCACAAATCAGATATTGATTTTCAGAAAGCAAATATTCTGTTTCGTCAATATTAATGATTGCGCCCTTTCTCTGTGCCTGAAATCTTGTGCCATTGGGTGCAAAATCATAGAACCCGTATTTAAACTTAAAACTATTTTGATTAAGCTGCCCGTCAGACTGTATGTATATTTCATATGGATATTCGTCAGGCAATCCAAGAATCTGCTTGCTTATTTCGCTGAGTTTTAAAACATCAATTATGGCTACTTCACATATGTCATTGACGATATTTGCATTTCCATTCTCTATAAGTTCATAAAGAATAGAGAGCTGTGATAAATAGTTAGCTTCATACTTTTTCCAGTCTGTAATAGAAACCTTTTCTCCCTTTTCATTAAGTATGTAAAAGGCAAAAACATTATTTATTGAATATTTAAGCATCTTCTAAATAATATTATAATTTTCTAACCACCAATCAAATATGTTTTCCCATTTTAGTGGTGTACCGTCTTGATAGTTTCCATCTTTGTGAAACAATCTCCCTTCATCTTGATGTTCAATAATTTCTTCTCTTCTTCTGTTAACTGCAAGAGGTAGATTTCCGTCTCTTAAATCATCAACGCTGTTTAGGTATCGCTTGATATTTGGTAATTTACTACCATTTAATTTGTATCCGTAAAATGCATAGCCATCTTTGCTAAATTCGATCAACATGTAATTTCCCATATACAAGATGAATGCAGATGCACTTGTACTGCTTTGAACCTGCACAAATCTATTTTCAAGATATTCGGACACTCTTTTATCCTGTTTTAAATCAAATTTGGTTGCAGCTGATCCATAAACCTTAAAAGAAGAGACTTTGGAAGCATACTTTAACCAAAATGCTTTTCTTCTTTTATCGTTAATACATACATTAAAAAAAACATTTATAAACTGTCGAGTTATCCATTCATTAAGTATTACCCTGGCTTTACCAAGCTCTTCTTTTTCTTTTACAGTCGCATCTTCAAAATCCGACCAAGCACCTTTGTTTTCTGGATCTCCAATAAAATTAAAGGCTAAGCTTTTTATCTTATCTTGCAAGTGAGTAAATTCAGGTTTGTTAGCTTGAATAATAAGTTTACTCGACAAGCGTTTGTTTGTTTTTGGTTGGTTGTGGTTCCTTAATGCCTGTTCAACGTCAGTAATAATATTTGTTAGGTCATTTTGTTTTTTTTCAAAGTAAGCCACTATTACTTTGGAGAAGTATGGATAATTAAACCAAGTTTCAGGCAATGACAGAAATTTAGTTGCTTCATTAATTGAGATATTTTTTAAAGCAATCTCACTGCCAAGAACTAAATCTCCGTTTATTAAGTTAAAAAACCTTTGATTTGTTTTGAATGATGTTAGAGTACTCCTATTGCCTGAATATTTATTTAATTTAATTAAGATAAACTGTTCTAAATGTGCCAATGAGTTTTTATGTTTTGACTCCCAGTTTCTTAAAAGTAAATCTAAAAGACCACCTATAAATGCATCTCGCCATTCATTGTCCAATATTACTAATGCGATTTTTAATTCATTTAAATTGCTAAAAATACTTGTTAAATTATTTTCTGAATAGTTAAATGCATAGGATAACGTCCTAAGTTCCTTACGATTAAAAATTAAGTTATTAGATTGATTAAGTGCCTTGAATTTTCTAAAAACCTCTGGTATCAATAGTGATGGGATAGAAGGGAATGGATTCATACCTAATGAATCACATATTTTTTGAAGTTTTTTAATTCTTATGTCAAGAATAGAATTAAGCCTTTGCGGTATAACAAGTTCAGCCGACTGTTGAAAAGCTACAGTTGAAAAGTCGAATTTTAATATATCTTGTGCTTTTGACATTTTTAGTTCTTCTTATTGTTAAGCTTTCCAAGTTGTTCAGATAATTCTTCAAGTATAAATTCTTGTTTTGATAGTGCGTTTTCTAAAGAACTTGCAGTCTGTGTTAATGCATTCGAATATCTTCCTAAATAATTTTCAAGACTTTCAGCAACAGTAAGCTGGTAGCTCTTGAGACCCTCTGTTATTTTGGCAAAGATTTCCTGTAATCCCTTTTCTATAATGTCAAACTTTTGTGCGTAGTCTGTTGAAACATCTTTTGCAGTCGAAAGTGACTTTTGAATTTCCTGAATAGTACTTGAATTGTTTTGCAAAAATTCGTTTGAATACTTTGAAAAGTTCAACTGAGACTCACCAAACTTACTTGATGATGCATTTACGTCCTGTGAAATATTTTTAAATGCGGTAATAACTCTTTCCAAATCGCTTTGTGCTTGGTTTAGTTTAGAAATAGTTTCGGTTACTCCACTTGAAAGCCCATTCATTTTTTCAATGCTTTGATTAAAGGCATTTAATAGGCTGTCTGATACTTGAAGATTCTGAGATTGCTTTGTAAGCAGCGTTTCCTGACCTGCTTGTAAATCCCCAACTTTATTTTTGAGAATTTCACTCATCTCCTCAACTTGCTTTCTCATTTCATTGGTAGATTGCTCTGATTGAGAAAGTGTTTGTTGAGATATTTGCTTTACTACCTCTTGCAGTCCTCTGAAGTTTTCATTCAGATTATCGGTCATTACTTGTAATTTAGACGGAAAGTCAGACAATGTGCCGCCTGCCTGTCCAAGCAACCCAGCCAATCGTTCCATTTCATTTTTAGTATCGCCACTCATTGAAGTTTTAAATTCATCTATCATTTTGCCCATTGATTCCTGCAATTCTTTCACAATATTTTGAGTCATGTCAGTTGCCGGGTCTTGCAGTTTTTTGCCCAAGCTCTCAATCTCTGATTTTACGAGTTTTAATTCTGTAACAACTCCTTCTGTCGGATTATTAAGAATTTGTTCAAAACCAGCGGTAATAGTCAAGGCTAAATCTGTTGAAAACGTTTGCAACGAGTTTGATTGTTTTTTGGATTCTTCATAAATGTCTCTTAATACATTTCCTGGCTTGATAACATTTCCCTTTTCATCAGTTGAGTAAAAATCTTTTTTTAATTCAATTAAAACCTCGGTCAATTTTTGAATGGCAATAGTTTCTTCACTTAATACCCCCTCTTCCAATCTCTTTCTTTTATAATTTGTCCAAAAGGAAAAAACCACTAAAAGTCCAACACCGAAGATAGAGACCAGGAATGCTGTCTTTAATCCATTCATCAACTCTGGAATACTTTTTTCAATGTTGTTGCTATCAAAATTCCAAAGACCTATTGCTATACCTATGAAAGTAAAGAGTATTCCGAGGGTTGGGAATAAGTGAGGTATGAAATCAAACAAATGTTTGTTATTGTTCTCATTCGTTCGTTTATAAATGTAATAAGCTGCCCAAATAGCAGAAATCAGAATTACACCAATGCCAAATATAATTTCTAAACTCATTTATTATCAATTTTTTTTAGTGCCTCGTTAATTATTGCTTCACTTGTAGTCACAATTCTAAATTCAACCCTCCTTGATTTATCGTTATCGATAGGTTGTTTTGTGTCGAAAGAAATTTTATAGTCTTTATCAACTGTACGTCCATAAGACAGCCCATTTGCCGTTAACCAATATTGTAGTCTTTCTTTGTCTGCTGGCTCCAGAAGTGTAAAGCATTCCTGAGAACGTAGATATCCCAGAACATTTCTTCCTCTGTCTTGAGATAGTCTCATATTTTCAATATAAGGATCACCATTTGAACCGATAGGTAAGGTATCTGTATGTCCTTCTATTCTGATTTCAGCAATTTTTTCTCTGTACTTTTTTTGTAAAACAACAGAAAGGTATTTGGGTATAAATTCTTTGAGAATTGATTGAAAATAAGGCGAGATTTCAGAACTTCCTGTAGAAAAAAGTACTTGGGGATTAGTAAACTTAATTGATAAATCTGAATCAAGTTTTAAATTCCAACGCTTAAAATCATCTTTAAATGCATCATTTAATTCTTTATATAATGCAATTTTAGAAGCTTCATAATCTTTAAAAATTTTATTTTGTTCTTTTTGACGTTTCTCAACTAATGCCATGTAGGAAATAGACATAAAAAGAAAGATAACCATTAAAACAGTCATTAAATCTGCAAGGGGTATCCAGTGACTTTCTTTTTTTGATTCTGACATTACAGTATTTTAAATTAAAGTTGGGTTGTTGCAGCTACAACTGTGTCGGTTTGAGCGTTAGGTTGCAGCTCTTTTGATTTTGCTAAAGTGTTCACGCAATGCTTCATAACTACTTAGGAGCATCCAGGAATGCTGATTGATCATGCCCAGGAATCCTTTTGGGTGCAGCGTTTTCAGACCAGCTTCCATAAAACAAGCCATTAGGTCAGCTTTGCTGTCGGAATTGCATTTAAAAAAATGATGTCGCAGTTTTTGGATGTAAAAAAGTTTTTGTGATATTAAGGTCAAATGTAATTAAAAGATATGGCAATATATGGGTGTAGATTAAAATTTTAGGAATTTTAAGACAATGTATCAAATGATGAGTATGTGAAGCTCTGTATCTTGTTAGCAACTGAGAGGTCAGTTTTGGCTATCTCTTTGTCCTTTAATTACAATGCTTTTTAATCATATCATAAGCCTCATCATGACCAAGCTCTCCAGCCTTGCTCCAGTCTAAACAAGCTCCATTTATGTCATTTATTTTTAACTTAGCAATTCCACGGCAATAGTATGCACCAGAATCCTTCGGGTTTATCTCTATTCCTTTATTGTAATCAGCTATAGCTCCCCTATAGTCCTGTAACTCATATTTAACAACACCTTGGCTATTATATGCTTCAGAATACTTAGGGTTAAGCTCTATAGCTTTACTATAATCTGCTATAGCTCCCCTGTAGTCCTGTAATTCATACTTAGCAAAACCACGAAAATAGTAAGCTTCGGGTTCCTCAGGACTAATCGCTATAGTTCTACTATAATCTGCTATAGCTCCCCTGTAGTCCTGTAATTCACATTTAGCAAAACCACGGAAAATGTAAGCTTCCGAATGCTCCTGGTTAATCTCTATAGCTCTACTGTAATCTGCTATAGCTCCCTTGTAGTCCTGTAAGTTATATTTAGAAAAACCACGGTTATAATATGCTTCATAATACGCAGGGTTAAGCTCTATAGCTTTGCTGAAATCAGTGATAGCTCCAACATATTCATGTAATAGACCTTTAGCAATACCTCGGTTAGTATATGCTTCAGAATACTTAGGGTTAAGTTCTATAGCTTTGCTATAATCAGCTATAGCCCCCCTGTAGTCTTGTAAATCGTATTTAGCGTAACCGCGTTTATAATATTCCTCTGCTGTTTGAGCATAAAGCCCAAGTGAAATAATGAAGAGGCATAAGAAAATAGCTAAGGATTTCATTTTGATATTTTTAATATTTTCCTTTATTTAAACAGGTTTCTTTGGAGGATAGGATAAGGAGTGGAATTCTTTTTTTCTGCCATTACTTAAACTTAAAGAATGAAATATTCTTAATACGCATTAGCTGTCAATGTATAGCGAAAGTCTTTTCCCCCCCTACCTCCTTATCACAGTAACCTCAAATTCTTTACACAATCGCTTTTCCTGATAGATTTCCGCAAGGTCATACTTGCCATTTGTTTTCTGCCAAAAATCGAGTCCTCGACCCAATATAATCTTCCAGCCATTGTTCATTACAATGCTTCTGTCGTGAAGTGTGTCAGAAAACTCATAGGTTAGATCTATGTCAAGTGTACTTAAAGATTCAATTAGTTCAGAGAATGCTTCCCTGGCATTTTCTATATAATCTTCATTGTTATTTGTTGTCAAATGAATATGAATAGTATCATCAGGGCTTTTTTGCTCAGCAATAAGTCTGCAAAGTTCAATAAAATTTCTAAACTGATATGGCAAACGGATATAAGGATCTCTTATCTGAAACTCGGTTGCGCCCTTGAGATATTCACCAAAAAGCACTTTATAACTAACATTTGTCTGATTATCTCTTATCTGTTTGTGAAAACCTTCCAGCGATTTTAATTCGGCTTTAATTGTTGGCACTTCCCCCACTTTTACACCAAAATCATCTTCTGCTTTGACAGATAATGGATCAATACCAAGTTTAAAATCTCCGTATTCAAGTGTTTCAAGCGTTTCAATTTTAAATACTTTACCTGATTTGTCTTTGTATTCAAAATTAACAATCTCATCATTAAATGTTTCGTCCATTTTTCTGAGTTGATCTTTCACTCGTTTTCTGCCTTCAATTGCAAAATCCAAAATTTCTTTTGCCTCTTGTTCAGAAAATTCACCATGAGGATAAATTACCTTTATCAATCCCGAAAAAGTCTTCTCTATGGCAGTTTTATCCCTTGTTGTGACAGTTTCAGACAAATCAAAGTACTTCTTATAGGACTTTGTATAATCTTCCTTTCTGAGTACTTTTAAAACCTCTGCAAGATAATCGACAATAAAACCAAAATCGATTGAAAACATTTCATTTCTCAATTTTTTACTTTCCCAACCTGGCAAATAACAATGAATCCTATCCAGAAATGCAGTATCATAATAGTCTTTGGGCAGCGCATCGAACAGGTTGGAATGTTTCAGCATGTGAGGAACCGAGTGATCTGTATTGCCAACAAAAACCATTGAAGCTTCTGCCTGATATACATTGGTACCCCTTGAAAAAGATCTGTTTGCCATGTAATTTTTCAGAATGTCGACAAGACCCCTATCTGCTCGTTTAGTCTTACCAGCAAATTCGTCATATGCAACTACATCCCAATAACCAACCAATCCAATTTCTCCATTTGAATTATTGACAAATAGTTTTGCCTTTGAAACTTCACCACCTGAAAGCAAAATTCCATGAGGCGATAATTCAGAAAAAACGTGAGATTTTCCTGTTCCTTTTGGTCCCAACTCAATCAGGTTAAAATTATTTTCAGCAAATGGTACCAGCCTGGTTAACTGAATTAATTTGGATCGATTTGTAAACTCATCTGGATTTAAACCTATAGACTGCATGATAAGATCTATCCATTCCTCCTTACTGAATTGCTTTCTCACTTCTTTGTACTCCTCAACATCAATACCTGAGATTTGGATAGGTTTTACATTGTCTATAATCCATGGCAGGCTGTCCCGCTCTTCAGCAGGTTGATAACTCATTGTTATGATTGACCAAACTCCTTCTGATAAAAGTTTTGGATATCTCTTTATAAAATTATCGGAAATAGGCACCCTATTTAGCCCCAAATTGGCAAAATATGCCTCGTAAACATCTTTTTTGTCATTGAGTTTTACTGAAATTTTATCAATAATTCTGTGTGAACCCTTTTCTCTGATAGCAGATTTTATAACCTGGGCTTCGTCCCTGTGCACAAAATGCTGTGAGATGATATTTTTTACTGTTTCAATTCCCTGCTCAATGGTGTCTTCATCGTAGGTTGCGCAGTACTGACCTAGTAAGTACTCTAATACATATATAGGAACACTTGCATTTCCCTTTATTCTATTGGTAAGATCTTTTCTTACAACCTTTCCTGCAAACAGATTATTTGCCTTTGTATCTAATGCTTTCATATGTTTTAATTCTTCTTTTCGATTTTAGCAGCAGCTTCCCTTAGCTCCTCTAAACTTATAATTTTCCCGTTCTTTTGAATTTCGTTGTAAACATTTTCATAAATTTCTTTTCTGCAAAAGTGATTACTATTCCCTACAATTATGAGTAACCTTCTTGCCCTAGAAAGTGCAACATTTAATCTATTTGGAGATTCTGCAAAACCTAAACTTTCCTGCTTAGGGTATCCGTACTCAATATATTTCTCAAAATCTTGCTCCTGCCCAGGGTAGGCTGCTATTTTATTACTCCTTACCATTGATACAATAATTATATTCCTCTCCATGCCTTGAAATCTATCAACTGTGCTTAATCTGAATGGCAAGTCATTATGCTTTTCTTTGAGCATTTTATTTAAATAAAAAATTTGTTTCCCGTAAAAGCTAATTAGTCCAATTTGCTTTTCCTCTAGGCTCTTATTTGCCAACCAATTATCAAAGTCCTCTTTTCCATCTGCATTCCTTATGATTTTCAGAATATTATCAATTGCCTCAATTTCTCCAAAATTAACCCTTGATGTACCATCCTGAATTTCAGGGGTTTTTACATCTATCCAAATGGTATGTATTTCTGGAGTTAATATATTTTTATAGCTTAATCCATGATATCTGGAATCCCATTTATCAAAACTGTTATGATATGATTCATCCAAAGGTAAACCACATTTAAGTCCACCATCTTCTTTATAGAACTGAGCAATCACCTCATTAATGGCTGGATGCATCCTATATTGAGTATCAAAGGTTCCTTTAATGCTACTATCAATTTTCTCAAATAATCTTTGAAAATGAGATATTTCAAAATCTTTCTGACTTAAAGCATCCGCTAATCCTTTTTCACCTATCGACATTAACACATCTTTAATTTCCTCACCATCAATCATTGGCGGCAGTTGTCTGTGATCTCCTACAATAATTGATTTCTTACCATAGACTACAGGAAGTGCCAATTCTGGAGGAGTCGCTTTGCTTGCTTCGTCCATTAAAACTACATCAAAACTAATTTTTACGTCTTTGAGGGCTCTAAAATTATTATTCTCAAAATTTGCTCTGTTGAAAACAGACAAGTAAGAACGGAAGAATGATGTCCATTTGTTTTCTGAATTTAAAACCCCTATGGAACTACCTGTTGCACCTATCAAGTTAGCATTGTCAATATACTTTTCAGCAAACAGTTTCCTTGTCTCTTTATCAGGTTGTTTAAGATGTTTTTTCCATTTTTCAAGTGCTGCATCAATATTTTCATTATTTTGAGATTGAATCCTATTAACAATATTACCTATCCAATGAGAAACCGCATTAGCTGTTTTGCTAAAGCCACCTTTCCATTCATTGATTGCTGAAATCGAGTAAAAATATCCTTCAGATTCTAAATTTTCATCCTTTCCAAACCTAATAGGCTTAACAATATTGTTATGATTATTCTTCAACCTGTCAATTGCATTATCAACAGCAAGATTTGTTTCAGAAGTGATCAGTATTTTTTGTTTTTGCTTTGTTCTGACATGCTGCCAAATAATTTCAGCAATAGCAGACGACTTTCCACATCCGGGGGGACCTTGAATTAAGGCAAATTCTTTTGCGTGAAGGGACTTAAAAATAGCCTGTTTTTGAGAGAGATTAAGTGTTGACGAGAATATATTGCCTTCAAAATCCAACCATTCCGCACTTGTTTCACTTATTAAATAATTTATATTTTCAATCTTTTTAGCATAAGATGCATCAAATAAAAACTGCTTTGCATTATTATTCGCAAGTGTTTTATTAGAACCAAGCAGCCCCATCGTATCTTCCAGCCTTTTTATCTTATCCTTTTCACCTTTGAGGTCAGGAAATATTGAAACTATATCTTGTTGACTCGTTCGATTTTTTACAGAATGAAGCTGGGAGTCATCAATAGAAAAAATAAGTTCAGGGTAATTAACTTTAATTAGTTTGCCCAAGTAAGATTTATTATCAAAATCTCCAAAGTAAAATTCTTCTTTGAGCAGTTTTGATAACTTTTCCTCTTCCTGTTGAGCTTTGTATTCAAAATTTTCCTCACAGAGATATTTCTCTTGAAAAGAATTATTTATCTCAAAACTGAATTTGCTGCTGTCAATGATAGCATTTAATTGATTTATTAGCCTCGATTGAACCTCAGTTTTGTTACCAAACTCATAATAATGTCTGAAAATAAGCCTTTCCCCATTGTAAACAAGTTTGGTAAACAAGCTTGGGATATTAGCTTTTAATATTTTCTGAAGATTGTGAAGACCTGATTCAAATTTTATTTTGAACTTAAACTTTTGATTTTCTCCTCGATCATAAACATCAAAAAAATAAAATGATTTGATTTGATTTAGTTTTTCATTTAATTCTTCTTCTGAACTAAAATCAAATGAAATTGAACAGTTTGATCTGCTGATTGAATAACCATTGCCATGTATTTCGAAAACTCTGTTCCAAAAAGTATCTAAATGATCTTCAAAACTATCTAAACCATTTTCATATTGCATTGGGTCATATGAATAGTGAGTAGTATAATAATACTCAAAATCTTCATTTGGAAAATATCTTTTCATAGAAGCTTTCAGTCTATAAGCTTCAATACTGAGATTAGTATCATGTGCTTCATAAAAGTCATTATGAAACGTAAAGCTTAAAGTATTTTCAATTTGTTCAGGTAAATCAACCTTTTTCCTTTTAAGTTCAATATTGTTTTTAAAAACAAAATGAATACTGTTTCCATTTTTTCTGAGACCAAAGTGTTTATGGAAAAGATTATAAACTTTTTCGTGTATTTCACCTTTCGTAGTAATCTTAAGACCCTTTTGCTCGATATCGATTTTTTTATAAAAACTTGAAATCAAGAAAGAAACTGATGGCATGATTGGAAAAATAGCACCAATTTTTTCTTCAAATCGTAATGATTTTGTCATTTGAAGATTTCTCCACTGATCAATGGTAAGGTGTAGAACCCCAAAGTTTGTAAAATTATAGTCATTTGACAATTCGCCAACAACCTCTGAGATTTTTTCAACACCCTCTGAATTTTTAGCCCAAATAACTCCCTCCACAACTGGACTGTCATTAAAATCCACATAACATTGCTCCGAAAGTTCTTTTAAATTTATTAAATCCGTAGGATTGATTTCAGCAGCATTTTGGGCATCCACCAAAATATAACTGTTTTTGAAGTTAAAATCAATTTTAAATATTTTATCAACTTCAGCTTTGAAGATTTGTTTATAAAAATCCTGGTCTACATACAGCTTCAATTTGTTTCCCTCAAATTTAACTGGATTCGACTGCTCTATATCAATGCGAATCGGTCTTGATTTGTAAATCAAGATTCTTGATTGTGCACGGATGTATTTATCCCAAATCTTTAGTTGATCTTTCATTCCTGATGTTTTATTAAGGGTTAACGCTTGATCATATTACTTTGGAGCATTCAATACATAGCAAAAAGCTTTTTCAAGGGTTTTCTCGCCAATCCCATTATAATTTGCCAAAGCAATCATAGATTTTATCTCTTCAGTCTGAATGATTTCTGAAATCTTTCTTGCATATTGTGGCTGTATTCCCGTCCTTTCTTTAATCTCCTTATCATTCAAAGAAAGCCATTTGGTCTTAAATTTTTCAAATAGGTCGTCTTTTGCATTTGGATCATAATCATAAATCTCAATGTCAATATCACAATTCGCCAAATATGAATCCATCAATTTAATGATTTCGTCTTTATTAAGCCCTCCATTGTGCGTACCAAGCAAAGGGAATGCGATTGAAGTTATTCCTTTTTTCTTATAAGACTCGACGAATTTCTTTAATCCTAATTCTATCCATTCGATTTTGCTTGGATATTTCCAGTCGAATTTAGTAGGAAAGTTTAGTATCCAAGGAGCATTATCTTGCTTTGTATACAACCACAACACCCCTATTTTTATCAGTTTGTTCTTACAATGAGCTTTATATTCTTCATACATTTTTGGATATCTTAGTTTATGTACTAATGCAATACCTTTACCCATTACTCCAACACAGTTTACAGTATTTACAATTGTTTGACAGTTTGTATTAAAAATATTGCCCTTGATATGCTTAATTGCCATATTCTATTTCATTTTTAAGTTGTTTATACAAATCCCAATACCTTGATGACATTTTTAAAAGCCCCTCGTCTTCTTCAAATACTTTTTCGCCATTTTTATATTCAAATAAATGTTCCAAAAATTTAATACCTCCTGCATCCGCAGTATATGAAGCAATATCACATTGGTAGTAAATCATATAGGTTTTAAAAAAGCTAATTGCACTCATATCACAACTCTCTGCCAACTCCAAAATTAATTTCTTTGCTTCAGGTAACGACAGCTTATTTTGAAAATAATCACCTATACAATCACCGTTGAGTAAAGATTGGACAATTTTCAATTCAACTTTTGAAAATGGTAGCTTTGCCCATAGTTCATTTATAATTATTTTACTATAAGTATACTGATTGTCTTTGTTGCCATCGAAAAAAGCTTTTGGTTTCCCTATATCATGCAAACAGAGAAATACTATAAATAGGTTATTGTCTATTTTGTGAGGTAAGTTCCAATTAAATTTTGTGAAATTTTTGCAGACTAAAAAACAGTGATCCTTCAATACATAATGCCTAACTTTTGAATTAAAAGCTTTATTAACCTCTTCAGATAAACTTTCTAAGTAATGAATGAGCCCTTTGACATCAATTTGGTCTGACACCAAAAGATCTTTCCATTTTTGTAAAAAATTTAATTTTTCTCTGCCTTTATTATTCTTATATAGAAACCACCTTCGATTAGATTCGTCTATAAAGTGTAATTCCAAAGGATTATCGGTATTCTTAATATAAATATTTGATTTGAAAACAATCTTGTCAGTTTCAATTTTAGTTACGTCTCCAGAAAGTATTTCGATATTATTACTGGATTTGAAGCCGCTTAATGCAAAATACCCATCACCTGAAAAATGTGTCGAAAGATGTAATTCCTCCTTTGACTCTTTTACAGTAACACGAGGATTTTCATTATTATAATAAGTCCTGTCAACAATTATCTTAGGAAATATATCGTTGTATTCCTGTCCTAGTAAGTCAATTAGAAGCTTTTTGTCTGAATCAGAAGGACAAACAATCTCAAAATCTGATAATTCCTCAAAAGAAAGCTCATTTTTTACCAAAAATTCCTGTTGCGCATAATTTCTATAGCGACTATAATCTGCTGAATTTGCATATTCACCAGGGGTATAATACAAATCTTCAAAACCAAACCTGTCAATCATAACTTGAATGCCGCCAAAACGGGTAGAGCTTGTTTGCATATTGCCATTACTAATACAACAGTTTTTCTCGTTTTTAAAGAGCACTTCTTTTAGTGAAAACCTGAAAAAAATAGGAATTGGGCATTTGGGGAATCCTAATGCTCTTGCTTTTTCATACCATGACACCCAATCATTGTTACTTCTATAGCCATCTGTTATGTTCTTCCCCAGATACTCGTTATAGAATTGTGTTGGTGTATGCGGACGGAAATAAAATCGTGCATAATCATGGGCATCATCTCTCCGGTGTACCACATTACCTGCTGCATCTCCTTTTATGTCAGCTTTATTTCTGCTTTGAATCTTCCTTGCTTTTATTATCTCAATAGCATTGTCAATGTGGGTAAAATGATAAATATTCCCTTTCCATTTTGAACTTTGGCTCTCAATTTTTTCAATAAAGCGTAGCATTGGAGAATTATTGATTTCCCATTCTACAAAATTTCCAAGTTCTTCATTAACCCTTTTATTTTCTGCTAGTTTAGCCCAGCTCCAATATTCCTTGAACTCTCTGATTAGCTCCTCTGTAAAATTGATATTTGTATTGGATGATATGAGATCCCAATTCAGAAAATCCTTAAATTTTGCTAATACCTGAGTGGACAGTTGCAGCTTTCCAGCTTCACACATAAAATTCCAGTCCCATTTTGAAGCAAATCTTTCAATAAGTTGATTATCAAATTTAATGTTGGGATTTTTAGTTATGTTTAGCCAGTTCAATTTATTTTCAAACTTTCCAAGTAGCTCAACTGTAGGAATCAGGTTTTCGTTTTGGGAAATGTGTTCCCAATCCAAATCAAAATCCTTTGTTGCATCTAAGTTTTCCAAACTTGGTACAAAGCTTATATTTCTAGAGACTTTTTTCCAGTCCCAAGGCTTCGATATTGTTGATTTAACAAACTCGTTGTTAAATACTAATTTTGTAATATCTGACAAATAATCCCAATCCCAATTCTTATGCTGAAGTTTTAAAATTAGCTCATTATCAAAAGAAATATCTTTTCTCATTGATAATTGTGCCCAATTCCAGTCTTTATCTTCCAATTCAAGAATAACATCATTGGAAAGCCTTATTGAATCATTTCCAGAAATAAACTGCCAGTCCCAGTTTTTATTTCTATTTTCAAGTATGAACTCAATATCTAAGTCAATATCTTTCCTCCTGGATAATAAATCAAACTTTATCTTTGGGAATTTAGTAATCAACTTATTTAGATAATCATTAGAATCCTTTTTTTGTTGTATTATAAAACCTCCAAATTCTGACAGGTATTTCCAATCCCAATTTTGAGTTTTGAAAATTTTTAGTAAATCTCTGTTATAATTTAAACTGCTATGCTTAGAAAGCTTTTGCCAATCCCAATAGTCTTTAAAAGTTTCTAAGTATTCTTTTGTATTACCAAACCATTCCTTATTGTTTGCCCAACTTTTATAGTTAAATTTCTTTTGTATTGATGAACTATTTGTTAAAATTTCCCAGTTTATTTTTGCTTTATATTTTCTTAAAGTGCCGAAATCAGTGGGGAGAAGTTCATTATTGGAAATATAATCCCAATCCCAATTAAAAATTGGATTTCTTGAAGTTCTTTCAATATAATCAAAAAGGATATGAAAAGGATATTTTGCAGTTATGAGTGTCCATATATCTTTACTCTTTTCGGTTCCTAAATTTGAAATAGATTCTGCTATACGTAGAAAAAATCTATCCAATCGTAATTCTTGATTAATTGAAAACCTCTCATTTATGACGAAATTCCAATCAAGATATGGGGCTAGGTAATCAATATTATTTAGAATAGTTATTTTATCTAGTTTCTTAGTAGCAATCTCCCAATTCCATTTATCAAGCAAATGTCTTTTTATTATATCATCTGACGAAACATTATCTATTACATAATCCCAATCCCAGGGCAAATGATAATGCTCATATACGTATTGAATATTTTCGAGCCTCGTCAGCTGCTGCCAGAATTCAGATTGAATCTGAGGATCAGAATTTTTATTAAAGGTCTCTAAATGGGCATTCCAAAATGTAATCGGAAAATTTGACTGCTTTAGAATTGTGCCCCAATGAAGATTGTTGGTATTTTGAATATTTCCATGATAAGCCTTTTCAAGAAATGTCTTATTACTGATCAGATTTTGATTTTCGGAGACACCCTTCCAATCCCAATTAAAATGTGGATAATCCAAAACTAACTCATATTCCGTAATCTGTCTGCTAACATGATAGCAGCCGCTCTCCGTTAGAATTTTTGAATGATATTTTTGGAAAATTTCTCTTGTCCAATTCAGATTTGGATTTGAATCAATTCCTTTAATATATGAATGTGTTTCCCATTGAATGAAGTTATGTGATTCAAGAAAATCTATAAGTTCTAGAGACCATGAGTAATTTTGATGTGAAACTGAATAATTTTCAGGTTTATGTTTAATCAATAACTTTTCAAAAATTTGATCTTTAATACACTTTGATGATATATCCTTATCTTCAAAAAACCTATCAAGTACTATATCCCAATGTATCTTTTCTGCTAAATCAATAATTTGGCTGTAAAGAAAATCTGTTGTAAACTTTTCAGAGATGAACTTCCAGTTCCACTTATAAGACAACAGTATTTCTGAATAAGCAGATTTATTATCTTTAGACTTTGATCTTGATTCCCTGAGTAAGTTCCTCAGAACATCACTTTTATGCTCTGTGATGGCATAATAATCCCAATTGAAGCTGCTGATGTTTTCCTGTACAAAGCTATCTGACAGCGTCTTGGATAAGTATACCCAATCCCAGGCTTGTTCTGCAATATTGGGTAAGTTCAGTAATGAAATGACAAAATCGGGCTCTTTATAAGACAGCTCTTCAAAATCCCATTGAAATTCAGAAATATTTTGTCTGATGAAGTCATCATCCATTCTGTCAGTCAGAATTGTCCAATTCAAATAGGACTCATATTCTTTTAAGACCGTTTTTAAAACTTCAGTTGGTGCCTTGGTTGAAATAATACCCCATATACTTCCGTCTCCATATTCTTTGAAAATTTCAAATACAGCAGTATCCTCCCATTTTAATTTAGGATTTTCAGCAAGAGATTTCCACTCCCAAAAATCAATATATGCTCTTATGTCTTCAGCGGAAATTGACGATCTATGATGAAGAATGTTATTATATTCAGCTAATCTGACAAGCTTCTCTTTAATTATATGATTTTGAGGTAAGTCAATTAAAGCATCGATATCAGACTTTTGAGTATCATTTATAATTATGGATAATTTAGCTTTACCTTCAGCGTTTTCGACAATGCACTTTGTTGGAATTGTTTTGTATGTAATTCCTGTCTCCGATTTAATAATATTAATCTCTTCGCCATGGTATTTGTTATTTTCAAAGGTTTGAAAATAAATTTTACGAATAATTATACTCTTATTTTCCTCTGTTGAGGCTACTTTATTCCTGTCATATTTTTCTTCTTTTACATTATTCAGCTTATTATTTAGGTCGTAGGCATCTTTAAAACTGAAATCAATATTCTCATTGATCAATGTTATATTTTCAAACAATTCTGTTTCTGCAGTGTAATATTTATACTTCAGTTTTGTATTTAGAGCATTGATACCTAAGTCTGTTAGCTCCAAAGTTTCCTTGTGGTTAATTATCAGATTATACGATGAAAGACCTTTCAGATATTGTTCTAAAACATCCATCTCTGCCAAATCCAAAACATTAAAACCGAGAATAGCTGCAAATTCAGTTTTTTCAAGGTGACCCTCTTTTACTTTTTCATAAATTATACTGCAGAAAATATCATCAACCTCATCAATATCGAAGGCTTTGCGGTAAGATATTTCATATGAGATTGACTTGACAGTGAGGTCTAATTTGTAATTAATTTCAAAATCTAAATATTTATTGACCAAAAGGGCATACATCTCCTCCGAGATTTTTGACGTTGGTTTATCAATTATATCAAAACCATGCTTAATTAGAAAAGCTATTATATTCTTTGTATTCAGTCCCAGTTCTTTTGAAACTTCCTCTAGCTTTTTGGAATTATCTGGAGATGCTATTACTGTATTAAAAATGTATTCAGTACCCAAGAATTCTTTGACTAAAAGGGCATACATCTCCTCCGAGATTTTTGATGTAGGTTTATCAACTATCTCAAAGCCAGACACATTTAAAAAAGCAGCTATAGTCTTTGTATTCAAATCAAACTCCTTAGCTACCTGTACTAATTTTTTAGGAAATTGGTCACTTTGCATTTCTGTAGGGTCTTGTTTTTGGGGACATCAAAAATCGTCAAAATCATTGTCCATTGCCAAATGCAAAGAATATGGCAATTTCTGCACTGTAAGCCACTTAACCGAACCTTCTATCTTTTCCTCCATTAGTAAGAAAACATTGGGGCTCTTTCTCAGTGTAGTGCTAATGGTAAATTTGTATTGTGTTTCTCTGTCCTCAGATCTTTTGGACTCGGAATCAAAGGTGTAGGTAAATACATCGCTGATTACAGTGCGTTTTTCATTTTCTATGATGGCAAAACAACATTTCAGCGTTCTTTCCTGCACACCTTCGCCAACAGCCTGTTGCTGATAAAATTTGATGCTATGAATGTTCGTAGTGATTCTGTTGTTCGACTTGTTCAAAACGTCCACATTTACTTTAGTAAGCGTATCGCTGCGCTTTTTACTGATAAGCAATACAGGCACCACTGTTTCCTGAAGTGTAGCACCGCCATGTACAAATCTGCTGCCTGCACCTTGTCTTCTGAGTCGAATTATGCCTTTGGGTATCAGAATTTCAAGATCACTTTTTATTTGCAGCGCTGTTGTTTTAAATTTTACAACATTGTTGTTGTGGCTGAGCCCCGAACCAATCACAAATCGTCGGTTTTCTTTTATGACGTTTCCACTGTGGTTGGATTCAGAAAAATCGCTCTCTTCCAGTGCTTCGTTCTGATAGATAAAACCATGATCGGAAGTTACAATGATGTTATTGGCATTGAAATTAGCCAGCTTTTTAATCAGATCCATCAGAAATTGTATTTCATCTCTTGCAGCTTCAATCACATTCTCTTCCGAATTTTTATTATCTCCCACAATGTCAATTTTATTGTGGTAAACATAGACCAAATCGTGGTTTTGGATCAATTGCTGCGCTTCTTCGCTTCTCGATGCCAATCCTATTATTTCATCTGCCAAAACTGCAGTAGCCCTTACACCTGAATTATCTTCCAGCACTTTTTTCCTGTTTGGAATGCCTAATGTACTTTTTCCGTCTGCCAGAATATTGTCTCCCTCTCCAAAAGAAAGTTCATGATGTGGTAATAGCGATGCCATCCCCAATTGCGTGTAGGAAGGCAAATTTGTAACCTGATAATCGAGTTTGGAGACAAATCTGTTCTCCTGATTGATTTGTTCGTGCAGCGATTGTCCACACTCATATCTTAGCGCATCAGATATTACTACAAAAACCTTAATCCCCTTTGCCAGGTAGTTTCTTTTTATTTCCCTTGTGAAGAAATCTGCCTGTTTCTGATTTCCTGAATACCATTTGTGCGTCCTGTCAATCAGTTCCTGCCACTTGTTGCTTAAGTTGAGCAGCCAGGAGTTTGAATATGCTCTGTGTACTTTTTGATAGAGGCTGTTGAGCACAGTATTCTGATTCGTTTCTCTATACGATTGTATAAAGCGTCGGTAATATTGATCGATCTTGTACCATGAATTGGTATACAGGCTGATGCCCTCTTCAAAGGAATCTATTTTGAAATGCTGCTGCTGAGCAATACCAGATAAGAGTTGATTGGCAAAGCCCAAAGCTTCGTAGAAATGCTGATACTTGAAGTGCCAAAATCCTGTTTCACGTTGCTTAATGATTTCTTCCAATTCGTCAATGCCAAAGGGCTCTTTCAAAATCTGTTCGCACAAGGCAGTGATAATTCGCTTATCTATACACTCAAACACATCGTCTTCGAGCAATTCCATGTAACCGTGGTTGTTGACACTGTTTTTCACGGCAATAGCCTCTTCCACTTTTCTCGAAAGTTTCTTAAAAATATCTTTGAAAGAACTCGAATCCTTCCATCCCGACATCAGCACCTCGGCAGTTCTATTCAGAGAGGATTTTCTGGCAAAAACCGAAAAGTTTTTCTGGAAAACTTCGATGGCAAAATCATAAATCCCAGGCGAGGCTGAGCTGTAATTGTAGGTATCTGAAAGCAGATCCCAGAAAAAATCGAAAAGGCGAAAGCGTTTCAACTCTTTTTCAAGGTTTTCAAGGCGTTCATTAACAAGGGCAGTCAGATAAGCCTTTATCAGGTCTTCGGTATTGTACGAAACTGCGCTGAGACTTGCCTGCAGCATTTTTTTTGTAAGCAGCTCGGCACTATCTTTTGAGTCGTAGAGCTGTACAAACTTGCTATGCCTTTCTTTGCTTGCAAAAAATTCTATGTGCGTACTGAGCCAGGGCTTCAAATCCAATGGCAACTCAAGATCCTGCAGCAAAAAATCCTCTCT
>JBIPOO010000030.1:0-25280 GCA_044379045.1 Saprospira sp. | reverse complement strand
ATATAGGAAGCCTTCACATGTTTTTGAAACAAGAGTTTTATCTTTTCCAACTGAGCGGGATCTGATATCTGCCAAAAAGTATGCACTTCGTCTTCATAAGGAATTCTAAAACTGAAGGGCAGGGCAACTGTAATTCTGTTAATGAGGGCATCAATTTGTAATACATTGGGATAGGTCAGCATAATGGGTTTAATCACACCATTTCTTTCTTTGAAAAGATCGGTCATCTGCAGTTCTTTGGCTGCAAGGGTATGCTCGTGTTTTTTGATATGCCCGTCGATATAATCCTGAACATGCGCACAGGCGATGATGCCAGTATGGCTATGCCCTGCCTTTGTAATTCTCTGTATAAAAATACAGGGTTCCTCCTGTTGTCGGTAATATCCGTCGCTGAGGTATAGGGGAAACTTGCGTTTGGCTGTTCCGAAAAAATCATCGGTCGAAACGATGTCCCTCAAATCGGGTAAAGCCGGGCGGAATGCATTAATGTTTGCCATGTCAGCGCTTTAAATTATAGGAAATCAGAACTGTGAGAAAATATAAATCAACTCGAAATGATTATATTTTCTGCAAGATAAGAAGTTCAGTTTAATTGAAAAAAGAAAATATATCAGCATTCCCAATTTGGACAATAGCATTCACAAAAAAATGATGGGATGTTTTATCAATTTTATTTATTTTGCAGTGATTTATAGGCATTGTGTTGAATAGAATTAAAAAATATAATTAAAGCATCATGAGCAGTCAGGAAGAACTTCGTCAGGTACTCAGTCTGATGAAACTGGAAAAGGAAGAAGAAATCAGGCAATATCAACTGCTCCTGGAACAGATGTCGGTTAACGACCGCATAAAAGCCGGTGCCTGCTGGTTTCCGCTCGAAGTGGAAAATTCGGGATGGAGCCTCGGAGAGCACCCCTTCATTGTAGTTTCGCGAAACAAACTGCTCGATACGCCGCATAAATTTAGAGCGGGTCAGGTGGTGGGTATATTTGCCGAACAGTTTCTCGAAGACAGAAAAATGACGGAATATGGCGTGGTACATTTTGTAGAAAAAAACAAAATGAAAATTATTTTTTACGGCACCGATTTACCCTCCTGGGTACTGAGAGGCAGAATTGGCGTGCAGTTGGCCTTCGATGAGCGTAGCTATATCGAAATGGAAAAAGCCATCAAAACTGTACTCGAGGCTAAAGGAAACCGCCTTGCCGAATTGCGTGAAATACTGCTTGGATACAAGCCGGCTTTTTTCGAAAAAATGGATTACAATATTGAAATCCCACATTTAAATCCTTCTCAGAATGATGCAGTGATGCAAATTCTCAGCGCCAAAGATGTAGCTCTGTTGCACGGCCCTCCAGGTACTGGTAAAACAACTACTTTGGTCGAAGCCATCAAACTATTGGCTAAAAGAGAAAGTCCTATTTTGGTTTGTGCCCCTTCGAACCCGGCAACCGATCTGCTGACCGAGCGCCTGGCAAAAGCGGGTCTAAACGTAGTGCGCATTGGTAACATCTCAAGAGTAGACGATGACTTACTGCAACATACCATCGAGGGTATCTTGGATGAAAGAGCGGAAATGAAAGAAGTGAAAAAAATGAAAATCGAGGCCGCTCAACTGTTCCGTCAATCGGAAAAATTTGTCCGTAATTTTGGTGCAAAGGAAAGAGAAGAACGCCGCGACAATAAATTCGAAGCACGCACCTTGCTGCAACAGGCCAAAATGCTCGAAGATTATGTAATTGAAAAAGTTTTGACAGAGGCCGATGTTATTTGCTGTACTTTGGTGAGTGCCATGAATCGTTACATCGAAAAAAGAAAATTTCATACTGTAATAATAGACGAAGCCGCTCAGGCTCTGGAAGCGGCCACATGGATTCCCATCAGCAAAGCCGAAAAAGTAGTATTGGCCGGTGACCCCTTTCAACTTCCACCTACTGTAAAAAGCATGGAGGCTGCAAAAGGCGGTCTGGCGGTCACCTTGCTCGAAAAAGGCGTAGCGCGGCTCGAAAGAGTACAGCTGCTCAATGTGCAGTACCGTATGCACGAGCTGATTATGGGATTTTCCAATCAGGAATTTTACGATAATCAATTACATGCAGCCGATTTTGTTGCAAAATGGACTTTAGATATGGCCGATGGCTCAGACACGCGCCCTGTAGAATTTATCGATACTGCAGGATGTGGATTCGACGAAAAAGTAAATCCCGAAACGCTGAGTTCTTACAACCCCGAGGAATACTTTGTTTTGAGACAACACCTCGACCATCTGCTGACCCTTGCATCCACCGAGAAAAGGCCAAGGATTGCCATCATTTCGCCTTATCGCGAACAGGTGCAATTTATTCAGGAACATATCAAAAAAGATTTCGACCATTATCCCGACGATGACATCAGTGTCGATACCATCGACTCCTTTCAGGGACAGGAACGCGATGTAGTATACATTTCACTGGTGCGTAGCAATCCCGACGGCGAAATCGGTTTTTTGAAAGATACCCGACGTATGAATGTGGCCATGACCCGCGCCAAGAAAAAACTGGTTGTCATTGGCGATAGTGCTACCCTTGGCAGTTTTAAATTTTATAGCCGATTTTTAGATTATTGCGAATTGCATGGCTGCTATGGAACTGCTTGGGAATGGATGTAATTAGAATTTGACATCGGGGTCAAATATTGCTAACAGACAGCCTGGTAACTGTGACCCGACCCCGTTGGGTGGTCGTACATAAAATTGCCAAAACCTTTCCATTAGATTTGATTTTTAAACACAGATTTTTTAAAAAAAAACTGATACTAGTTAGCGGCATTAAAATACCGCACTCCTTTGCTATCTTTTTTCTCAAAGGCTAAAGCCTTTTGGAAAAACGCGCCGCAGGCACCGCTTCCAAATGTCTGAAGCACCAGCGTATGGAAGCAGCATCGGCTGGCAATGATACTTCTATAGTTCCGGACAAATGGTGAGGAGCAGCAAACTCAGGTTAGAGATGCTGCTTCCGGTTTAGGGTTCCTTGCAGTCCGACAATTTAGACGATTAGGGCTAATGACCCTAAAACGCCTTGCTGAGGACTAGATTTTTTGTTACTTTTTTAGCAATGAAAAAAGTAAAAAAGAAAAGAGAAAGGGACGAACTTCGGGTATGAAATCACTCGGTGAGCAGGAGGAAACCCTTTCCATTAGATTTGATTTTTAAACACAGATTTTTTTAAAAAAACTGATACTAGTTAGCGGCATTATAATATCGCACTCCTTTGCTATCTTTTTTCTCAAAGGCTAAAGCCTTTTGGAAAAACGCGCCGCAGGCAGAGACGCACAAAGTAAATATTATGATCTCGTCTATCGGATGAGAGAAATTAGAATTTGACATACTTTGTGTGCGCTGTGTATATCTTTGTGTGCGCTGTGGTGGAAAAATATCAAACACTGACAGGGAGAAAACAATGTCAAACTATAAAACAGAAATTCAAGCCGTTTTTTCAATTTCAGCAATCATCGCATCGGCAGCTTTGTAAGAAGGTTGTACTGTTTTTGCCTGATGCAGGGCTTCGAGCGCTTTTTCCTTGTTTTTGAATCCATACCATTCCACCTCGGCAAGGGTGTGCCAGTAAAGGCCATCTTTTGGACTGATTTTCAGCGCAATTTTTATATTCTTTTTAGCCTCTTTGTATGTTTTGAAATAATTCCACTGCATAAACGCGAGATTGTTATAGGCCAGGTCCGAGTCGGGAAAAGCTGAAATTGCTGATTCGAGATAATTTTTAGCAGTATCCAGATTGCCCATATTTTCCTCTGCCATTGCCATTTCAATCATAGTATCAGCACAAGGAAACTTGCTGTTGCCCTCTATTAAATATTCGAGTGCTTTAGGATAGTTCTTCAATTGATGTGAATAAATCCGACCGATATTATGATAGGGACCAATGCCAACATCATCAAGTTCGATACATTTTTTATACAAACTGATAATAGTTTGTGCATTTTTTTTCGACTCGTTCAAATTGTATGCATAGTCGAAATTATGTGTAAATGAATTTGGATAAAAGCGCACTGCTTTTTCAAGATAAAACAAACCCTTTTGTTTAAATTTTTTACGAATCAGATAATTGCCTAAAGAATTGTAAATAAATGCGTAGTGTGGCGCAATTTTTATAAAGCCATCAAAAATGGCGCAAAAGGAATTTTCAAACAGCTCTAAAAAGTCTGTAATTTTTTTCTTACTCTGATGCCTCAGCGGAAAGAAAAAATCTGATATCATTTCAAATTTTGCCAATTCAGCTTTTGAAATTCTATCGTAGATAAAGAAGAAATTAGGCAATTCTTCCAAATCAATATTACAACAGATCAGAAAATGTAACACATCCGAAAACTCATCCGGATTTTTGGCCTGCATTAAAATTTCGAAAGCCAATGCCCTATTGCTTTCGTCAATACTGAGTAACAATCCAATGAGATTTTCTTTTTCTTCAGTTGTCCAATTCATAGTTTTTACCGCATTTTGTAACAATAAATTGCTAATACTATCAAAAATATATAATTTTGGACAATTAGCCTAAATTTATAAATGTTAAAGTATCTCTGCCAATGAATAGCGTTTTCAAGGACCTGAATTTTTGGAATCTCTTTATCTTTCTCGAAAGAGAAGATATAGAAGCCGACACAGTTGAAAAACAATTGGAAATACTCTCAACTGATTTCCTAAGCAAAAGCGGTCAAAACCGCTACAGCCACGATGGCGAAAATATTCAGGAAGCGTATAGCATTGTTTTTTTCGATATCGACCTGGGTTCCGATTATCTTTTACAGCTTGAGTACATACCCAGGCCCGAGGGCAGTGCCAAATATCTGCATCTGAAGGATAAAAAAAATAATACCCTATACCTTATGGGTTGGTGGGACCTAGATGCCTGGCATCCCTACTGCCTGATGGAAGATGAATTGAAGGCGATTAATAACTATGTTAAAAGTCAAAATAGCGGTCCATTCTCAGGAACAGACCTAACTCTGCTCCTACTGCACGATTTTGTCGGATTCGATAATCCCGACAAAGCCGAGCATTTTGCACAAATGATTTTTGACAGTTTTAAAACACTTCAGATTGAAGGCTTTGCAAAAGCCGATCCAAAACCAATAGCAGTGTTTTATCAGGAGGAAGAAGCCTACCTTTGGAAAAAAGATGCCCGCCTGGGCCAAGTATTCGAAAGTAAGATTTACAATTGCTACTCGCTGCGCAATGCCCAACACAGCAAGGGGGAAGAAAAAGGCCGTTTCCCTTTTGAAGAATGGAAAAAACTGATGGATAGTTTTCTTAAAATATAATTCCTAACTCCATACTAACCCAACCCCAATGCACCTATCCGAACGTAAAAAAAGAGAAAATATAGGTCTTTCCGTCCTCATCATTGCTTCCATTTTTGCTGTTTTCCTCATTTTTATCTGGAAACTCAAAGATAGTAGTCCCAATGTCTTTTATATTCTTGTTGCTATAGGTCTGCTAAGCTGCTTCAGTATTTACAGTATTTTTACCAAAAAAATACGGGAGCGGGAAGCTATGAAAAATAAGCCTTTTCCTGAGGAATGGCGAAAAATCCTTGTACGTTATGTAGCTTTTTACCGGGCACTTTCAGCGGAGGAAAAAGATCGTTTCGAGACTGAGATCCAGGTATTTCTGCACGAAACACGTATTACCGGTATTAAAACGGAAGTAGACGATGTCACCATGGTTCTGTCTGCAGCAAGTGCAGAAATTCCGGTTTTCAGTTTTCCCGACTGGGAATATGAAAATCTGGGTGAAATTTTGATTTACCCAGGTCCATTTTCTAAAGATTTCAGATTAGAGGGGCCCGACAGAACGGTTACAGGAATGGTGGGTACAGGCATCATGCAAGGAATTATGATATTATCGAAACCTGCACTCATAGGTGGTTTTGAAAATACAAACGATAAGGGCAATGTGGGCATTCACGAATTTGTTCACCTGCTCGACTCGGCCGATGGTTCATACGATGGCATTCCGAATATGTTTTTGGACAAGGCCTATCTGGCACCCTGGCTCGAGGTGATGCACAAAGAAACCGAAAGAATCAAAGATGGTAATTCTAAGATGAATCCTTACGGTGCCACCAATAAAATTGAGTTTTTTGCAGTTGCCTCAGAGTACTTTTTCGAACATCCCGATGCGCTTAAAAAGGAAAAACCGGAGCTCTACGAACTGCTCACAAAAATTTTCAAGCAGGATACCAAACATCGCTTAGGGTCGGCAGTGAAAAATTTGATTAACTACACAGGCAATAAAGTAAGCAGAAATGCAGCTTGTCCCTGCGGAAGTGGCAAAAAGTATAAAAATTGCTGTTTGAAAAACTCGAGATCCTATTGAGGTGCTTTCATTGATTTGCGGTCAGTATTGTATAGGTCGTACTGGTAGGTAAGTGCCAGATCGGCCAGAATCATTTCAAGGATTTCATCATCACTTGCATTGTAGCCTTTTTTCAAATCATAGCCGTATAAAGAGGCCATGCCATTCCATTTTACAGCTTCCCAGCCTCCTCTTATGGTAGTGATTACCTGATAGAATGGCTTATTCAACTCGCGTTCCACCATCTTTATAAGAATATAACCCTGCGATTTGGTCAGTGCCTTCAGCTCTTTCTCGTATTGTGGCTTCAGGTCTTTTTCCATTTTTTTGGTGTATTTTTTACGTTTGCCTTTTTTCATATCGGCTGTTTCCTGTTCCACCTGACGGTAAAGCCTTACTGCTTCGAGCGCATAAGGATATACCTTTGCCGCATAACGGCGCCACTGATAATATCGCTTGCGTTCCTCGCGGCTTTCAAAATCTTTTTTGCGCATTACGGTTACATCGGGCGCTTCGATTGTAGGCAGGGTATCACCATCGATAATAATAATAGGAACCACCTTGCCATCAATAACAGTGGTGCTGAAATATTCTCCGTCTCTGAGTTTACTTTTGCTGCTGTCCTGTATCTGCGCCTGCGAGGACAAGGCAAAACAAAGGAATAAGATGCCAATCGTGTATTTCATATTTGTTTTTGATATTATTAAGCCAATATCGTGCAAAATTATTGTTTAGCATCGATTTTGTTAAAAAATAATTCCTTAAACAAAAAGGGACTTCTTTTTCAGAAATCCCCTTAATAATATTAACCAGTTGTGTGGTTATTATGCAATATCCTCCGCGTGGAAAATTTTCTCAATATAATCAGCATTTGCGGCAG
The DNA here is from genome assembly GCA_044379045.1 of Saprospira sp. Classification (GTDB taxonomy): domain Bacteria; phylum Bacteroidota; class Bacteroidia; order Chitinophagales; family Saprospiraceae; genus Saprospira. The sequence goes on along the minus strand of JBIPOO010000030.1, from coordinate 18,051 downwards.
CTTCGAAAACAATAGCCATAAATTCGTCATAGCTATCATTAATATAGGTACAAGGAATAGTAGTTTGTGTGTAGAGTGCTTCTTTTTCACCACCCTGACCATTTGGAATTGTTTTGAGGCAAATCATGGTTAATCTACCATAGTTGGCTTCTCGCAGCACTCTTGCCATATCGATCTGCGATGTAAAGTCGCAAATGTAGCTGTTGATAAAATAAGATTGTTTTTTTGTTGATTCGTCGTAAAAATCTCTGACGTACACACGTTGAAAGCGATTACCCTCCTGGTAGGAAAGCACATAATCGATAATGTAGATACCTCCTTCCAAAGTTTCTATCTTGAATCCTTTTGAACTTGCCTCATCGACAAAATTTTTAACTGTTTTCATAGGTTTTGGTTTTAAAAATTTGTAAATAATGGCCCAAAGTTATGAAAACTAGCTAAATAATTAAGAACATTTTTTTTTAAAATGTGCGATTTTATATTTTTTTAACTTTCTATTTCAACACCACAATATTCTGTTCCCTTGCAATTTCTCCGCGCATGTGAATGAGTTTCTGCTGCACTTTGATTAGTTTTATCAAATCTTCAATGTCTCCGCTACCTTCCTGAATTTTTTTAATTTCCTGCTGGTTTTTTTCCATCAGTCTTTCAATCTTTCTAAGTTTGAATCGCAGGATACCGCTTTTGGCATCGGCCACATGATTTTCCTCTGGCATTTTCTGACTACTGAGAAAGACATTCAGTTTTTCCCAGTTTGCAGAATATTCATAAGGCGTACTGATAACATTTACAGCCAGTTCAGATATTTTTGGATTTTTGTGTTGAATGAAAATTTCCGATTTCAGTTCTTTACCAGCTGAAAGTGTTTCGATGCAGATTTCGACTAACTCGGCAAAGAGTGGCGAATCGAACTCATCGATTAGTTCAGACATATTGATGAGAATATACTCCGCCACTGTTTCTTTGGGCGTCAATTCCCTGTTTCCGAACATAATGAGAATTCGGGCAATATCTTTTTCTAAAAACTCGTGCCCTCGGCGCTTCTCTGGAATACTGAATGTTTCGTCCGAGCCAGGCTCAATTGGCGCTGGCAAATCATTATCTGACTGTTCGTTTTTAGACTCAGTTTCGAGGTTTTTTTTGAGCCTTGCCGCAATTCTTTTATTGATTTCGTTGTGCAGAATCTGCTCCCCAATATCCATCAGTTCGGAACATTGCTTTACATATACTGAGCGCTTGAGCGTGTCGGGAATATGGGCAATACTTTCCACCAACTCTTTAATGAGTTCGGCCCTTTTCATGGGGTCGTCCTTGGCATCTTTCAGCAGAAGACGGGTTTTGAACAAAATAAAATCAACCGCCTCCTTTTGCAAAAATTCGCGGAAAGCGCTAACACCCACTTTTTGCAGATAGGAATCGGGGTCCTCTCCGTCTGGAATAAGCAAGACCTTTACATTCATATCCTGTTCCAGCACCAGTTCAAGTCCACGCAGAGCAGCTTTAATGCCTGCTGCATCGCCATCGTACAAAATGGTGAGATTGGGCGAAAAGCGCTTTACGAGCTGAATTTGCCCCACTGTAAGCGAAGTGCCCGAGGAGGCAACCACATTCTCAATACCTGCCTGACTGAGGGTTATGACATCCATATAACCCTCGACCATATAGCACATGTTTTCCTGCAGGATGGCTTTTTTGGCCTGACTAATTCCATATAGAATCTTACTCTTATGGTAAATCTCCGATTCGGGCGTATTGAGGTATTTAGGAGTTTTTTTATCTGAACTGAGGGTACGACCGCCAAAACCTAATACTTTTCCGCTGAGGTTGTGAATGGGAAACATGACCCGCTGACGGAAAAAATCCTTGCCTGCTGTGCTTGCAAGGCCGGCACTTTGCATAATTTCCAACTTATAGCCCTTGCCGGTTGCCGTCTGTACCAGATCGGAATTGATACCGTTGGAGTATCCAAGTCCGAATCGGCGGATGGTTTCCTCGCGCAGTCCCCTTTCCTTGAAATACTGCAAGCCTATGCTGCGGCCATAATCGGTATCGAATAACTGAGCCAGGAAATACTCCTGGGCAAATGCATTGACAATATAAAGACTGTCGGCGGCCTGCTGCTTTTCCATCGCCTCGGCTGAGGGGGCAATTTCTTCGAGTTGAATATTGTACTTTTTGGCCAGCCAGCGCAGTGACTCGGGATAAGATAGATTTTCGATTTTCATCACAAACTGCACCGCATCGCCACCTTCGCCGCAACCAAAACATTTAAAAATGCCTTTGACTGACGACACGTTGAAAGATGGTGTTTTTTCGTGATGAAAGGGACAAAGCCCTATATGGTTGATGCCCCGCCGCTTGAGATGCACAAAATCGCCCACTACCTCTTCTACCTTGATGGTATCGTAGATTTGTTGAACGCTTTTATCGCTGATATAGGACATGGGTTTGAAGATTTGAAGCGGAAAGATTGACCAAAAAAACCAATTTATAGTGAGTAAAAGTATAAAAAAATCACAAAAAAATACCGCTTTTCATAAGATTTCAGAATAGAAATCTTTCTTTGGATAGAAGATATTTGGAGGTGTATGATCCTGAGTTCACCAATTTAAGCTGGAATTTTAAAGAACGAAAAAACTATAAAGATGGAAAAATATCCCCGGGACGATCGCGCATTGAAAAGCAATTTTCGAACTTTTCTAGTATTTTCATCACAACTTTACTGATTTAAAATGGTTGCTTAAAATTTGGTCTTTATGAAGCGCAATAGATTTCAGGATTTTCATGAATACACATTCGTCAAAATGATTTATTTGCAGTTATAATTTCAACACAATTAGTAACTTTGCGCCGAAAGAAAGAAGCCCGAATATTAGGCGGGCTACCTTAGGTTAACAATTCGAAAATTTGTACAATGGAAACTATCATAAAATTCGACAAGAAAAAGCTCAATAAAAAGAAACTGCTCGAACTCTATCGTGCCATTCTGAAACCCCGAATGATTGAGGATAAAATGTTGGTCTTGCTTCGTCAGGGCCGCATCAGCAAGTGGTTTTCGGGCATTGGACAAGAGGCAGTTGCAGTAGGCGTTACCGAGGCTTTAGAAGCGGATGAATTTGTATTTACCCTGCATCGTAACCTGGGGGTATTTACCAGTCGGAATGTGCCTTTCGAAAAACTTTTCAGCCAGTGGCAGGGTAAAATGCACGGTTATACCAAAGGTCGCGACCGTTCTTTTCACTTTGGTGTGCCCGAGCATGGGATTGTGGGTATGATTTCACATCTTGGCCCTCAGTTGGCACTTGCGGGAGGTGTAGGTCTTGCAAATATGCTCGGTGGCGAGCAAAAAATTGCCGTTGCCTTTTCGGGCGAGGGCGGTACCAGCGAAGGTGATTTTCACGAAGCGCTTAACGTGGCTGCAGTTTGGAATTTGCCCGTTATTTTTGTTGTGGAAAATAATGGTTACGGTTTGTCAACGCCCAGCAGCGAACAGTTTGTCTGCGACCATCCGGTCGACAAAGCCATTGGATATGGCATGAAAGGTGTTCGTATAGATGGAAATAATATCCTTGAAGTATACAATACAGTTACAGAACTTGCAAAGGAGATGCGTAAAAATCCGCATCCTGTATTGCTGGTCTGCGATACCTTCAGAATGAGAGGTCACGAAGAAGCATCGGGCACCAAATATGTTCCTAAGGAACTGATGGAACATTGGGCAACTAAGGATCCTGTTGTTAATTTTCAGCATTATCTGTTAAACGAGGGCATCCTCACTGAAAAAATGATTGAGGAAATCCGTTCGGAATTCAAGGCGGAGATAGATCACGGCATTCAGGTTTCGGAATCGCAGCCACCAATTGAAGCCGATACTCAAAGAGAACTCGATGATGTCTATGCGCCATTCGAACAAGTGGAAATTTTGCCCTCGGAACATGGGCATAAAACTTCGAAACGCTTTGTAGATGCCATCTCAGATGGCTTGCGACAAGCCATGCAACGCCATCCTAAATTGGTATTAATGGGCCAGGACATTGCCGAATATGGCGGAGTTTTCAAAATTACCGAAGGATTTACTGCCGAGTTCGGAAAGTCCCGCGTACGCAATACGCCATTGTGCGAAAGTGCAATAGTAGGAATTGGAATTGGCCTGGGCATAAAAGGTTATAAATCCATGATGGAAATGCAATTTGCCGATTTTGTAACCTGCGGATTCAATCAGATTGTAAACAATGCTGCCAAGTTGCATTGGCGCTGGGGCCAAAATGTCGACCTCGTAGTGCGTATGCCAACAGGAGCAGGTTCAGGCGCAGGCCCTTTCCACTCGCAAAGCAACGAAGCCTGGTTTGTAAAAACCCCCGGTTTGAAAGTGGTTTATCCATCCAATCCATATGATGCGAAAGGGCTGCTATTGGCTTCTTTCGAAGATCCGAATCCAATTATCTATTTTGAGCACAAACTGCTGTACCGCAGCATAGAACAGGACATTCCCGATGAATATTACACGGTAGAAATTGGCAAGGCAAGAACAGTCCGCGAGGGCTCTAAAGCTTCCATTATTACTTACGGAATGGGCGTACATTGGGCAGAGGCTGCAGTAAATGAACTTGGAGTTGACGTAGAAATCATCGACCTCAGAACGCTACTGCCTTTAGATTATGCAGCTATTGACGCAACCCTAATGAAAACAAACCGCGTACTGCTTTTACATGAAGACACCATGATTGCAGGTGTAGCTGCTGAGCTTTCAGCCTATATTTCAGAACATTTGTTTGAATATCTCGATGCTCCAGTTATTCGCATTGCCAGCCTCGATACTGCAATTCCTTTCACTACTGTATTGGAGAAAAATTTCCTTGCCTCCGCAAGATTGAAGGATGGTATTGAAAGGTTGTTAGGCTATTGAAAACTGCAGCGACCCAATAAAGCTGTTGGATTTTATGTCTAAAACTTTGAAATTAAGGCTAAACTACATTTATTAACTATTGAAAAATTTCAAGTAGCGTACAGTTTTTTAAATTTTAAGAAAATTTTCCCTCAAGAAAATTGCTTTTAAGGATAAAACTTGTAATTTTGCAATTCAAATACGTTGTATTTTGGTCCTATAGCTCAGTCGGTTAGAGCAGCTGACTCATAATCAGCGGGTCACAGGTTCGAGCCCTGTTGGGACCACTTTTCAAAGCTTGTAACTTGTTTACAGGCTTTTTTATTTTCCTAAAACGCTTTAAAATGGCTTTTGTGCACATCCGCTGAAAAGTGAAAGATTTTTCATCGAATACATAACAAAAAGTGTTGATAATTATAAATTTATACCCTAATAATACAACCCATGAAAAAATTCCTCGAAGCTGAATGGCAAAATCTGGCGATGGCCAATTATGAAATCGATCCAAAACTGCTTAGCAAGCATATTCCTCGCGGCACAGAGCTCGACATCTGGAATGGCTGCTGCTATGTCAGTCTGGTTGCTTTTATGTTTGTGAATACCAAAGTTTTGGGCTTCAGCATCCCCTTTCATAAAAATTTCGAGGAGGTAAACTTAAGATTTTATGTACGTTACAAACATGAAAACGAATGGCGCAGAGGCGTAGTTTTTGTCAAGGAAATTGTGCCAAAACCTATGATCAGCTTTGTTGCCAATACAGTTTATGGAGAGCATTACCACACTCTGCCTATGAAACACAATATCAGCAGTGGTTTGGATAAACTTGAGGTGGAATATTTCTGGAAATTCAGGAATGAATGGAATCATTTCAAAGTTATCGCAAATCCAGAGGAAAAGCCAATTTTACATGGCAGTGAAGCAGAATTTATCACCGAACATTACTGGGGTTATACCCGAATCAACGACAGCAAAACTTCTCAATATGAGGTAGAACATCCGCGCTGGAATCAGTATAACCTTGAAAGTTATGATATCCAATGCAATGCTGTCCAATTATATGGCGAACCTTTCGGTGAATGCCTTTCGCAAAAACCTGTTTCAGTTATTCTGGCAAAGGGTTCGGAAGTGAGTGTACGCAGGGCAGGTAAAATTTGATTTTCAATATTTTATCGGCAATTTAATTTTCACTCGCCAAAATGCTTTAATACTTTCTGCAGCTGAGCTTCTTCTGTTGCAGAAACGGGAACCCTTACATCCAGATTTTTCCTACGGTAGATCCTATTAATATCAATATAAGAGTATTTGAATTCCAAAATACGCTCGGCTTCATAATAAACAATCCCTTCGAGCCGATTCCCAAAATCACTCAATACATGGAACTCATCATTCAAAATAAGGCAATTATGGGCTATGATAACCTCCCCCGAATCCCGGTTCTGTCTTTTTCGGTTTAAATTCATGATACTAAACCATATTAACATAAATATAATGGCGAAAACAACACCCGAATAAAGCAAAAAGAACACAATGTGATGATTATCAAACCGTACAAGTGAATAAGCTATCACAAACAAAAAAGCAATAACAAAATAAAAAAATACTTTTCTTATTTTTTCTTTCAGGACTTTAGAATCAATGTTGACAAATTCTTTCCAAATTTGGGGTTCTATTTTCCACCTGGAAATGACGTTTTTGTTGTTCAAGAGGTTGTCCATCTGCCTGGCTTTGTCAAGAAATATCAAAAATTGGAATGTCCCTACAATTACCATAAACATACCTACTAAGAATGTTACAAGTGATTCAATTTCATCGAAATTAGCTATCCATGGCATCGGGAAGAGACAGAGACCAATTAGGGCAAAAATAGCCATATATCTCGCCCATTTTTTTTGAGAATTTTCAATTTGCATTCAGAGAAATTTTATCCAAAGTTAAAAAGTTTTCCTAAATTGCAGCTTCAATGCATCAAATAATATATTCAAAACCCCCTCTTCTTATGTCAGAAAACAGAATCTCGATAGAACTTGATACCGAATTGGTAGATCAAATAAAAGGCCTCATCGATCAGATGGAAGAAAAACTTCCTTTTTTAATTAGCCTTACAAGCGACGAGCGCAACAGCTTTCCGAAACTGAGCCGTGAAAACGAACTTTTTGTAGAAGAAACCATTCGTGCAGCCGAGTCTCACAAGGAGGTACTCCCTTCTTACATTCATACTGATGAAATGGCAAAGGACCTGGATCTTTATCAACAGTTGGGCCGTGTTATGGTGCGTCTTAATCATGTACATAGCAAGGTAAAAGATACTATGCATATTGCAGGTGCAGAGGCTCTGGCAACTGCACTTGTCACCAATAATATGTTTCAGATTGCCGGAAAAATGGGCGTTGAAGGAATGGAAAGCGTCTCTGCAAAACTGAGCGAACTCTTCGATACAGGAAGCGGTCAGTAATTTGGATGATAATACTAAAAGCTGCGCTGAAAAGTGCAGCTTTTTTATACGCCTGGTTATCAGATTTCCAAAAAGCTGTTATGTATGACAAGTGTTAGTATATCAGCATCAAAACAAAATTGATTATTTGTCTGTTATAACAAGCAAATAGCCAATTATGAACATATTATTAATGCTGCTGCTAATGCTTTTTAGCTCCAATGAAAATCTACGTTTCGATTTTGGAAACGAAAAGGGAAATATTAAAACCTGGTTTACCATTACCGATAATGTTATGGGTGGCGTAAGTACTTCAAAATTGGACATGAAGGGAACTTCCATCCTTTTTACAGGTTCTATTTCATTCGACAACAATGGCGGTTTTGCCTCGCTGCGTTCAGGCTTTGGCAAATATGACCTCTCTGCCTTCAATGCGGTAAGGATTAAATTCAAATCAGAAAATCAGAAATTTGCACTTACCCTCGATAACAGCCGCAACTGGTGGGAACCCAATTATAAATACGAGTTTCAATCGGAACAGTCCAGCGACTGGAAAACGGTCAGTTTCAATCTTGCGGACTTTCATGAAGAAATTATCGGGCGCAAAAGCGGCAATAAAATCAATAAAGGCATCCTAAAAAATATTTGTCAGATTGGCATTATTACCAACGACAAAAAAGAAGGACCTTTCAGTCTGGAGATTGATTATATCGAGTTTTACAAAAAATAAAACCCGACTAAAAAGCCGGGCAAGATTTTTAGAATATAGCTTATCTTCAAAAGTTTAAACTCTAAAAGATAGATCTTTTGACAGTGATTCAGTTAATTTTGGCAATTTATGCCTTGGCATAAAATAAGTAGCCAAACTGGCCAGTTCAGCAAAAATCTGATGTTTTTCCATAGCACCCTGCAGATAACCCGCACCTGAAGAACCTCCCGTACCCGAGCGCATTCCAATCATACGGCGTACCATAATGATGTGCTTGTAGCGGAAAGTAGCCATCAATTCGTCAATTTCGAGAATCAGGCTCAACAAACGGTAGGGTTGCTGAAGCAGGGGAAACTCGCGGTAAAGATTGATAAATAGCGCCGCACGAGCAGCTGCCGGACTCAAACGCATACTACGCTCCGTCTCCTGAAAAAACACCTCATCGAAGCCTTTCATGCTGATTTCTTCTATCTCGCGCCCTCTTAGGCCAGCGTTGTAATATTCGCGATAAGTTGACCAGAAAGGATGAAGTTCTTTATTGGCAGTTTCGGGCACCTGAAAATCATCCCAGTATTTGGTTTCGTCCCAAAATGGCATACGGCTCAGCCAGGCATCGAGCAGTTCGAAGAAAGAAGGCTCTTTTTCGGCTTCATCTATGCCTTTGATATGTTCTTCGCTAAGCTGTTTCTGATAATATTTCTGCTCGTGGCGATGTTCCATTTTCAGGCCCAGTTTTGTTTCCAGTATTCGGAACTGATAGCTTTGAAAACCTGAGGCGGGCGTTAGCAAATCGCGGAAATCGAGAAAATCCATGGGTGTCATGGTATCGAGCACCTTTACTTGAGCAACACAGAGTTTCCAGATTTCAACAATGCGTTCCAAACGATGGGTTACAATCTGCATCGACTTAGAGTTGTCGTCAATCTGATCATTCTTAAAAATCTCGATGATGGAACCCATATCATGACCTATCTGCTTAAACCAGAGTTCATAAGCCTGATGAATAATGATAAAAAGCATCTCATCGTGTGCATCTACGCCCTGTGCATCCGATTCTGGAAATTGAGCATCCAGGATTTTATCCAATGCAAGATAATCGCCATAGTATTGTTCGCGGCCGGTATATGAGTTTTTCATATTAATGTTTTATGATACGTTAATTCTAAATTTATATTCATTTTCTGATTCTCCTCTGAAAAGATTGCGTACAAGAAGCAAGGTAGTTCCAGCGGCAATTGCTTCAAAAAAGAAAGTGGTTCTTGCTGCGTCAGCACCAGCCATTCCTGGTTCATTCATCCTTTCGGGGGTATTATAAACCGTATCGGTGCCGCTATGCCTTAGTACGGTTTCGTCTTCAATTTCAAATTCTGCCCAATATCCTACCGACATATGTTCGTGAAAGCTGTAGCCAAGTTTATCTCCAACTTTGGCTTTAATATCAGTATTTTCGGGTTTAAGTTCAATTGTTTTTGACATGGAGATTTAAGGAGATAAAAAGCTAAAATTAATATTTTTTGGATTCGAAGCAAAGTTCAGATAATTCACCCACATATTAAAATATTTTGAGCAAATCCAAAATTTAAATCATATATCCAACTAAGATGAGCAGACATTGTTACTAAAAATTATAGTTTTTAACTATTTTTACACCAATCTTAATAAGATTATCAGCCTTTTTATCATCATGTGAAAAATAAAAAACTATTTTGTTTGACAATCAATTATCTACAATCTTGATACCTGATACTTGATACCTGATACTTGCTACTAAATAACTTATGGAAACACAAGCATACACCGCCAAAAACAAAATAAGAATCGTAACAGCCGCAGCCCTCTTCGATGGGCACGATGCTGCTATTAACATCATGCGCCGGATTATGCAGCGCTCGGGTGCCGAAATTATTCACCTGGGGCACAACCGCTCCGCACAAGAAATTGTCGAAACTGCCATTCAGGAAGATGTACAGGGTATTGCCATTACCTCTTATCAGGGCGGGCACAACGAGTTTTTCAAATACATGTTCGACCTGCTCAAAGAGCGTGGTGCCGGACATATCAAAATTTTCGGCGGCGGTGGTGGAACCATTCTGCCAACTGAGATTGATGAACTTCATGCCTATGGCATCTGCCGCATTTATTCTCCCGATGACGGTCGCGCCATGGGTCTACAGGGTATGATCAACGATCTTTTGGGAAAATGCGATTATCCCACAGGACAGAATATTAGTACCGAACTTGAAAAATTTAAAAACAAAGACAAATACGCCATTGCCCGACTCATCTCAGCCGTTGAGAATGAGCCAGAAGCATCGGATGCCTGGCTTACTGAACTCGAGAAAATGGCCGCAGCTTCGAAAGCACCCGTTTTGGGAATTACAGGAACTGGTGGAGCAGGGAAATCATCGCTTGTAGATGAATTGGTGCGCCGTTTCATCATCGATTTTAATGATAAAAGTATCGCCGTTGTCTCTGTCGATCCTTCGAAACGCAAAACCGGCGGCGCCCTGCTTGGCGACCGTATCCGCATGAATGCTATCAACAATGGTCGCGTGTACATGCGCTCGCTGGCTACGCGTCAGTCTAATCTTTCCGTTTCAAAATATATTGGCGATGCGGTAAGCATCCTCAAGGCCGCCGGGTATGATTTTATCATTCTCGAAACTTCGGGCATTGGTCAGTCCGATACAGCAATTACCGATCTTTCGGATGTTTCACTTTATGTAATGACACCCGAATACGGAGCAGCCACACAGTTGGAAAAAATTGATATGCTCGATTTTGCCGATCTTATTGCCCTGAATAAGTTTGATAAGCGTGGCGCCCTCGATGCTCTGCGCGATGTGCGCAAGCAATACAAGCGCAACCACAACCTTTGGGAGGAGGAGGATGAAAGCCTACCTGTTTTTGGAACGATTGCATCGCAGTTCAACGATCCCGGCATGAACAGCCTTTACCGTGCTGTGATGGATAAAATTGTTTCTAAAACCGGCGCCAATCTGAAATCTTCTTTTGAGGTAACAGATGAAATGAGCGAAAAAATTTATATCATTCCACCTGCCCGCACCCGTTACCTTTCAGAAATTACAGAGCATATCCGTCGCTATAACGATTATGTTGAACAGCAGGCAAAACTTGCTTCGGAACTCGAGGCGCTCAATCTGTCGGCATCCTTGCTAGATGAGCAAAAAAGTGCTGCCTCTGCGGAGTTAAGACAACTTTATGATAAAAAATACGGTTTTCTGCATGGCGAATACCAACAGCTGCTCAAGGGCTGGAGCGCCAAGGTGCAGAATTACAAAAATGAGGAATTTGTTTACAGCGTTCGTGGCAAGGAAATTCGCGTAAAAACGCATACAGAGTCGCTTTCGCACACGCAGATTCCAAAAGTGGCTGTTCCTCGATTCAGCAATTGGGGCGACATTATTCGCTGGTCGGGACAGGAGAATTTCCCTGGTGAATTTCCTTATAGTGCCGGTGTTTTTCCATTTAAAAGAACAGGCGAAGACCCAACCCGTATGTTTGCTGGAGAAGGGAATCCGGAACGTACCAACCGTCGTTTCCATTATGTTTCACTGGGAATGCCCGCACATCGATTGTCAACGGCTTTCGATTCGGTTACCCTTTATGGAGAAGACCCCGATTACAGACCTGATATCTATGGTAAAATCGGAAATTCGGGCGTGAGCATCTGCTGTCTCGATGATGCCAAAAAGCTCTATTCTGGCTTTGACCTTTGCGATCCAAAAACTTCGGTTTCGATGACCATAAATGGTCCGGCTGCCACGCTTGCTGCCTTCTTTATGAATGCCGCTACCGATCAGCAGTGCGAAAAATATATCCGTGAAAATGGCTTGGAGCATCTGGTGGAAGCCAAACTCAAAGAAAAATATGATTCAAAAGGCCAGCCACGTCCTAAGTATTTGGGTGAACTGCCCGAAGGCAACGATGGCTTGGGTCTAATGCTCCTCGGTTTAACCGGCGATGAGGTTTTGCCAGCCGATGTCTATGCTCAATTGAAAGCCAAGGCTTTGGCCTCTGTCCGTGGAACTGTTCAGGCCGATATTCTCAAAGAAGATCAGGCGCAGAACACCTGTATATTCTCCACCGAATTTTCATTGCGTGTGATGGGTGATGTGCAACAGTATTTTATCGATCAGAAGGTAAGAAATTTCTACTCCGTTTCGATTTCGGGTTATCATATTGCCGAGGCTGGTGCAAATCCGATTTCGCAATTGGCCTTTACATTGGCAAATGGATTCACCTTTGTGGAGTATTACCTCTCGAGAGGGATGGATATCAATGATTTCGCACCGAATCTTTCCTTCTTCTTCTCGAATGGGGTCGATCCTGAATATGCGGTCATCGGTCGCGTTGCGCGCCGTATCTGGGCCAAGGCTATGCGCGAGAAATACAATGCAAATGAGCGTTCACAGATGTTGAAATACCATATTCAAACTTCTGGTCGTTCGCTGCATGCGCAGGAAATCGCATTCAATGATATTAGAACAACACTACAGGCGCTTTATGCTATTTATGATAATTGCAACTCATTGCATACCAATGCCTATGACGAAGCAATTACTACTCCGACAGAAGAATCGGTCCGCAGAGCTATGGCCATTCAGTTAATTATCAATCACGAGTTGGGATTGGCTAAAAATGAAAATCCGCTGCAAGGCGCTTTCATCATCGAGGAACTGACCGACCTGGTTGAAGAAGCTGTTATGATGGAATTTGACCGCATTACAGAACGCGGTGGTGTTTTAGGTGCGATGGAAACCATGTATCAGCGTGGAAAAATTCAGGAGGAATCGCTTTATTACGAAATGCAAAAGCACACAGGCGAGTTTCCGATTGTAGGTGTTAATATGTTCCTTTCGAAAGATGGTTCGCCTACCATCATCCCGGCAGAGGTTATCCGTGCTACCACCGAGGAAAAAGAGGCGCAGATATCAACGCTTCAGCATCTTCATAAAACTGCTGCTGAAAAATCTGCTCATGCATTACGTCAATTACAAATAACAGCTATTCGCAACGGCAATCTTTTCGAAGGTCTCATGGAAGCTGTAAAATCTTGTTCATTGGGTCAGATTACCAATGCCTTGTACGAAGTTGGTGGACAGTACAGACGAAATATGTAGGAGTTTCTTTAGGGTAGGTTTTTTTGAAATTTTGAAAAAATTTAAAAGAGATAAACATTAAATTGTTGTATTTGATACACTTGCAAAGAATTATTATAAAATTTGAATATTTGTATCTTGTTAAAATAAAGAAATGAGTAAAAAATTAATCCGTTTTGATTGGGCAATTAAAAGACTTTTAAGGAACAAAGCAAATTTTGTCGTTCTTGAAGGTTTTTTAAGTGAACTATTGTTTGACAACATTCAAATTCAACAAATTCTTGAAAGCGAAAGTAATCAAGAAGTTGGAGATGATAAATTTAATAGAGTAGATATTCTAACACAAAACTCAAAAAAAGAGTTGATTATCATAGAGATTCAAAGTACTTACGAAATAGATTATTTTCACAGAATGGCTTATGGCGTATCAAAAGCAATTTCTGAAAATTTAAATTTGGGACAAAACTATGCTGATATAAAGAAAGTCATTTCAATCAACATCGTTTATTTTGATTTAGGACAAGGTATAGACTACATATACAAAGGTTTAACAGAATTTGTCGGAGTTCACAATAACGATGTTTTAGGTTTATCAGAAAAGCAGAAAAAAACCTTTGAAAAAAATAAAATTTCTGACATTTTCCCTGAATACTATCTACTTAAAGTTAATCAATTTAACGACATTGCAAAAAACACATTGGACGAATGGATATATTTTCTCAAGAACAGTGAAGTTAAAGATGAATTTAAAGCTAAAGGTTTGAAAGAGGCTGGAGAAGTTTTGGATATTATGCGTCTGCCGGCTGTAGAACAATATGGTTATAACAGATATTTAGATAATTTACATTTAAAAGCAAGTGAAATTTTTACTTTGCAAACAGAGGCAGAATTTAAAGCAAAAGACGAAAGAACCATAGAAATCGCCAAAAAATCAATTTTAAAAGGACTCGACAATTTTACGATTTCATCGATAACGGATTTAACATTTGAGCAAATAGATAAGCTTAGAGAAAATTTAAATAATAACTTATTTGATAGTAGCCTTTAGGTTTGAGGATGAAAATAGGCTCAAAAATAAAAGCTTCAAATCAGTAACTCTTTTCATAAAACTTTGAAATTGATACTTTAAATTGTACCTTTGCAAAAATTATCGTAACAATAAAGTCTAAAAACGAAATGGAGACAGTTAAAAAATTGAATTACAAAGTTAAAGACATTTCATTGGCCGAATGGGGTCGCAAGGAAATTACACTTGCCGAAGCTGAAATGCCAGGTTTGATGGCACTTCGAGAAAAATATGGCAAGGAAAAACCACTCAAAGGTGCTCGCGTTGCTGGCTGCCTTCACATGACCATTCAAACTGCCGTGCTTATTGAGACGCTTGCAGAATTGGGTGCCGAAGTTACCTGGTCTTCTTGCAATATCTTCTCTACTCAGGATCATGCTGCTGCTGCAATTGCTGCTGCCGGTATTCCTGTTTTTGCATGGAAAGGTATGACTGAAGAAGAATATGAGTGGTGTATTGAACAGACACTTTATGCTTTCAGCGATGGTCAGTCAATGAATATGATTCTCGATGACGGTGGCGACCTTACCAATGTTGTTTTGGATAAATATCCTGAAATGGCCAAAGGCGTTTTCGGTATCTCTGAAGAAACGACTACAGGTGTTCACCGCTTGTATGAGCGTGTGAAAAAAGGTACGCTTCCAATGCCTGCCATCAATGTAAACGACTCAGTTACCAAATCTAAATTCGACAACAAATATGGTTGTAAAGAATCGGCTGTAGATGCTATTCGCCGTGCAACAGATATTATGATGGCCGGTAAAGTAGCTGTTGTTTGTGGTTATGGTGACGTAGGAAAAGGAACTGCCGCTTCGCTTCGTGGTGCAGGTTGCCGTGTAATTGTTACCGAAATCGACCCAATCTGCGCACTTCAGGCAGCAATGGACGGTTATGAAGTGAAAAAACTCAGCAATGCAATTCCAAGAGCTGATATCATCATCACTGCTACTGGAAACTGCGATATCATCAGTGCCGAGCATTTCAAAATGATGAGAGATAAAACCATCGTTTGTAACATCGGACACTTTGACAATGAAATCGATATGTCTTGGTTGAACAAAAACTACGGTCATACCAAAGATGTTATCAAGCCACAGGTTGACATGTACAATGTTGATGGTAAAGATATCCTTATCCTTGCCGAAGGCCGCCTCGTAAACCTTGGTTGTGCTACCGGACACCCATCATTCGTAATGTCAAACTCATTCACGAACCAGACTTTAGCTCAGCTCGAACTTTGGAATAACCGTAATGCAGGTACTTACAAAAACGAAGTTTACATGTTGCCTAAACACCTCGATGAAGAAGTTGCACGTCTGCACCTTTCAAAAATCGGTGTTGAATTGGAAGAACTTTCAACTAAACAGGCCGAATATATCGGTGTTGATAAAAAAGGTCCTTTCAAACCTGAATACTACCGTTACTAGAATTTAGATTCTAAAAATATCGCAAAGCCGGTTCCTGATTAAGGGGCCGGCTTTTTTTTGTTAGTTGAAAGTTTAAAAAGCAGAAGAGGAAAGAATTCTTGATCTAGACAATAATTCATATTGCTTTCAAATCACTGCTATTTGATAAAATTTACAAAGTTGATGACGGTCATCTTTAAAAAAGACGGAGGTCACCCGCTTCTGCTGCATGCGTCATCAAAATCGCTTGAAACTGCCCCTACCTTTGTATCACACAATTAGGAAAACAACATCAATCGATAAAAGATAAAAATTTAATACCATGAAAAATTCTACGCTCCTCTCCGTTCTTTTCTCTTTCATCAGCCTTGCAGCTTTTGCTCAAAACAATGAAATCGGAACCCGTTCACAAAACAGCGCTTCTTTGAATTGTCCTGCTGCTTTGTCTTCAGAAATTGCTGGTGAAACGTTGCTTTGCGATGCAGCTTCAGTTTACAACTTTTCTAAATATAAAATTACTTTGGAGCCGGGCGTTAGTGCTTACAACTGGACCTTGCCACAGGGTATGACTATCAGAAGCGGACAAGGCAGCAACAGAATTTTTGTAGAAATCGATTACGCTTTCACCAACGGATATATCACAGTAAGCGGTCAAACCGCATGCGGAACAACAAGCGCAAAATCAATTTATGTAGATGTTGTGCCGCCAACTCCAAAGTTTGAAACTTTCGAACAGAATGTTCAGGCCGATGCCGCTTACGAATACGCTGTTGAGCAAATTAGTGGTGTAAATTATGTTTGGACTGCACCTTACGGAGCTGTAATCCTCGCCGGACAAGGCACAGCAAGTGTAAAAATAAAATTCAGCCAGAGTTTTGCAGGTGGTGACGTTGAAGTTTATGCTGAAAATGCCTGCGCAGTTGGTGCTTCTGAAAGCCTTACAATTGCAGTTGGTCCTTCCATGCTAAGCGATGATAATAACACTGTAATGTTGAATGACGGCACTGAAAATCAGCAATCACAATTAAACGAAACTGACAGAACCAATCATGACAGAACAGTTGCTTCATCCGAAATGGCAGCATTGGCACACAGCAATGTATACAACTACCCAAATCCAGTAAATGGTTCTACCAGATTCCATCTAAGCCTCGGCGATAATTACAGCCAGACAGAAAGCGTCCTGATCAATATCTTCGACATCAAAGGTCAATTGGTTAAAAGCATCCTTTCTACTGACAACAACGGTCAGGGTACTTTCAACACTGAAACCTGGAATGCTGCCGACGAATCTGGCAATCCACTTGCAGCAGGTGTATATTTCTACAGCGTAACTGCACAAGACAACAATGGTAATATCAATACAATTGCAGCAAAATCAAATATACAAATCAGATAGCAGATTGTCAGATATCAGATTATCAGACATCAGCTATTGATAATTGACTAAATGCTGAAAAATCTGAGTTCTTATAATCTGACAATCTAAGCAATAATAATTTCAAACTTTAATATCACATTTAAAAAATATCATCATAATGAAAACTTCTATACTCAAAATCGCACTGACCAATCTGGCTATCATAGCAGCCGTATCAACTACAACTTTTGTATCTGCTCAGGCACCCAAAACAACCGCCTCCATTTCCAACGAGAAAAACAGTACCGTTGTATATGCAGGTTCACTACGTCAAATGTACGGACTGAACGAAGATGGAGTCGAAAATAATCTCGATATAATTCTCTCGCTCTACTATGATGTAAAGTATGCATACGTGGCAAAGGATCCTGTTTTGAAACAGAAACTGATTGATGAATTTCTGCAGGATTTGAAGGACAATGGCTACAAGGTCCCCAAAAAAGTAAAAGCGGCCGATTATTTCGAACCCTATAATTTCATACTCGATTTGCCAGTATACCTTAATAAAGCGGGACATATCATCCCGGCCGATCAGGCAGGAAAAGGGGTTACGAGTTATGTGGGGAAATGATTGACAATTTGATAATGTGCTGATTTGAAAATTTTGTATCAAGTAGCAAGTATCAAGTAGCAAGACAACAACTAATTACTAAACTTATAAAACACTAAAACGGCAAGGGAAAACTATTTATTTGGGCTTTTTTTTAACAGATTATCAGCAGTCGGATTATCAGCTTTTAGCTTTTGACAACTTATAACTATACTTTTAAAACACTAAAACGGAAAGGGAGAAACTATTTATTTGGGCTTTTTTTAACAGATTATCAGATTTAGACACTAGACTTTGAAAATTGAGACTGTTAGATTCGTAGCAAGTAGCAAGTCAACAACTAATTACTAAATTTTTAAAACACTAAAACGGCAAGGGAAAACTATTTATTTGGGCTTTTTTTAACAGATTATCAGCAGTCGGATTATCAGATTTTAGCTTTTGACAACTTATTACTAAAC
>JBIPOO010000177.1:0-8023 GCA_044379045.1 Saprospira sp. | reverse complement strand
ATAACAGGAAAGATTTTATAATCAGTCCGTAAATAATAAGTGCCATACCTAGCGGTAAACCTGCAAATTGAAGTGGGAAAAAGACAATTCCATTTACTCCGGCCCAGATTGCAAAAAGACCAAGTCCGGCAAACCAAAGCCAGCCCAGACCGGGTATTAAAAAACTGAGTGTAATGGCTGCAGCAATTGTAAGTGGAATGAATCCGTACCAAAAAATTGATGATAAAAAGGAGTTTTCAGATTTTTTGTGGTTTGGATAAGGGGTTCTTTTTTTGAATTTTTTGATTTTCGATTTTCGAATTTCTGTTTGCTCAGTTGGAGGATTGAGGGGATGAACGCTTACAGCAGTGGCCGCAGAAAAATTTAAAGTCAGTAATGTCAAAACTAAAAGGAGATTTTTCATCTTTGCTTATTTTTGGCATTTTTCAATTTTTTCTTATCTTTTTTCACATGCTGTCCTATGGCTAATGAAATTAGCATTCTTTTAAAAACCGGACCTTTGCGACCTTTTTTACTTCCTTTCATAAAGGACTCGAAATACATTTTGGTGTACAAAACTGCATACAATGCACAGGTTCCATGATCCATATGTTTCGAAACCCTGCGTAAAGAAATATTTCTAGCGCCTAATTTTTTCATTGAATCCCTTGCCACAATCGAGTTTTTGTAATCTACCTGTTCGTCGGCTTCACAGTAGCAAAGCAGCATGGGGGTTTTGGGCACCCAGTTGTGGGTGCTGTTTTCTCTCAAAGCAACTTTGAAAGGAAAAGCATCATTTTTTAAATACGCTTCAATGACCTCATTTTTTATGGCATCTTTAGGAATGGGCGGCATTTGACGATTGACATCACCCATGCTGTACTGGCCATTGAATAAAGACAATACTTTTGTATCGTAAGGTGTTTTAAAGGCAGTCTTTAAATCATCATAGAGTTTGTACACTTCTTGAAAGCTAACCATCAAATATGGTAAATAGCCGGGATGTGAATACTCTTTAAACATGTTGGCTTCCTGAACTCCAGTGAGATCATAAGCTCCCGACATAGGAGCAGAAGCGGTAAATTTAAATTCTTTAGACAAATTTGGATCAGCTTCAACAACTTTTTGAAAAGCCATGGTTGCATGACCGCCTTGAGAGTAACCAGTTGTGAAAAGATGTTCACTAAGGCTAATGTTATGTTTAGCGTTGAATTCCCGTACTGCTCTTACCAAATCAATTGATGCAAAGGCTTCAGTATAAACATGATGGTATAGATGGAACTTTTCACCCTTTCCAAGTCCAACGTAGTCGGAATAGGCAACAGCAAAACCATCGGTTGCAAAACCTATGCAAATAGCCATCTCTCCACCAAGACCGACTTCGCGATGTTTCTCGATTTGTGTGCCATGATGATAAACCATTAAAGGTGAATTTTTAGCATTTTTAGGCACAAAGTATAGTCCTGAAGCTTTAATACAACTGCTATCGTGCCAACAGGTATTGTATATAAATTCATAAATTTCAACATCGTATTGTATAGGAGCAATTGCTTTTGGTATGCCTGCTTCTTTCCATTTTTTTTCTAAGTCAGCCTTGGTGTAGGTTCTCACCAATTCAAAATTAACCAGCTTGGGTTGTTTAGCATCTTGCGATTTCAGAACAGAAACTGCGACCAGCACTAGTAAAAGGGTTTTGAATAATTTCATGGGTTATTTCAGTATTTTTTCAATGAGTTTGTCAGTACTTTTTTTATATTCTTCATAAATCTTTCCGGTTCCCGGACCATTAAAACCTGTTTGTATTTTTCTAATTTTACCTTTACGGTCGATAAAAATAGTTGTAGGATAGGACATGATATGATTCAGCATAGGTAGCGTTTTGGCAGCTTCCGATTTTTTAGAAGGCCCGCCAAAAACAATTTTGTAATCAATGCCCAGATCTTTTTTCAAACGTGCAACATTGCGCTTAAAAACCTCGATATCGTTTCTGATTTCATAATCAATGGCAATAATCTCGAGACCTTTCGATTTATATTTTTTATAAACTTCGCTCAGATATACAGACTCGTCCATACAGTTGGGACACCAACTGCCCATGATTTGAACAATGATGGCTTTGTTTCTGAATTTTTCATCGGACAAGCTAATCGTATCGCCATTTTCATCTGGAAAGCTGAAATCAATTTTGTCGAATCCAGTTTTAAGATAGGTAAGTGTATCAGGATCGGATAAGGTAAATTTTTCATTTTTTACTGCGGTCCATGGTTCGCTCCAATGTTTGCCCGAGTAAAATACCCCATTTGAAATGTTATCTTTTGAAACATTTGCAGTGAAAAGAAATGCATGAGCACCGTCGAAACAGGAGAGTTTAAGGCTGCCTTCTTCAATTTGTCCTTCGAGATAACGATAATCACCTGTTTCTGTCAGAAAGGTACCGGTAACTTTATTACTTTTTTGTTTAAAGATGCCGATTGCCTTATATTCAGAATTGGTTCCCGGACTAAAACTAACTTCCCAATTTCCGCTAATATCACACAATGGAGCCGATTCAGTAGCAGCAAAGCGATCTTTAGGGCCGGCTTGTGCAAAAAAAGGTATTTGATAATCTTTTTTTTCAGGATTTACCCAGTAGCCTTTTAGTGTTTCGCCTTCGAGTTCTGCTTCGATATAAGTACTAAAGACAGGAAGCAAAATCTTTATTTTATTAGAATCGATGAACTCAATTTCATTGGTAAGAATTCTCTCCTCAGCATTCATAATCAGCAATTTGCCACTTTTGTCTACCTCGAAATTGAAAGGAAGCTCAATCTCATCTTTCAAAGTTAATACTGCCCGCCAAATGCCCTCTTTAAGTTTAATATTTTGTCTAATTTGGGCTTCACTGAATGTTGGGATAGCGGTCAGTATAATAAATATATATAGTATTTTGTTAAAAATCATCCCTTTATAAATTTACTGTAGTAGGTATTTACACCCACATCTATTCTGAGGTAATAAAAATCAGGGGCTAATTCTTTCAAATCTGGAATGTTTAGGGATTTTACCTCAAAAGGTCCGGAACTAAGACTTGAACTGAATACAGGCTGTCCGACTTTATTATACAAAGTATAAGTTACTAATACAGATTTCTCGGTTTCAACCATTATTTTCATTTCATCATGTATCAGCGCTGAATTTGGGTAAACATCGCCACTTCCGGATATGGCCATGCCAGCTTCCATGAGGTAGACATAAGCTCTGAAAAAATCGGGAATTCCAAAACCAAGAGAACTATCGGGTTTTGTTGATTGATTGCCCGAAGCCTCAATGGCATCCTTTATCTCCCAGTTTGTTTTGTCTGGAAAGGCCGACCAGAGGGTTGTAACCATTCCCGCCATAATAGGAGAGGAGAAAGAGGTGCCATCGGTACTTGTCACAGCATAGCCTTTCATGCCGGCAACAATTGCTCTGCTACCCTGAGCAGAAACATTTGGTTTTATACGTCCGTCAGGAGTAGGTCCGTATGAGCTGAAAGATGCTCTTGATCCATTCGATTTTACAGCACCAACAGAGATGACATTGATGCCATCTGCAGGAGTGCCTATATATTTCCAGCTGCCATCGCCTTCATTTCCTGCTGAGTTGACGACAAGCATCCCTTTTTCGACAGCGATATCGGCACCACGGGAACAAATGCCCGTTTTTCCGTTCAGGTCCTTATAGCTATAGTTCATCGTCTCGTCATTAAAAGTGGTATACCCAAGAGATGAGTTGATGATGTCAATCCCAAGGCTGTCAGCATATTCTGCTGCTGCAACCCAGTTGAATTCTTCAATTTTAAATTCAGAACCAACATCTTCAGTCTTGAAAAGATAATAAGATGCCCCCGGAGCAGTACCCATAACCAAATAGGGCAAATTAGCCGCCATGCAGGATAATACCTGTGTGCCATGCGAGCTGGCTTCGTAAACAAATTCATCGCCTTCGACAAAGTCTCGGGTTCCTAAAATTCTATTATTGGCAAATAAGGTATCGAAAGCGGGCATTCGGTTAACACTGGTAAAGCCACCGTCGAAAATTGCAACTTTTTTACCTTGACCTTCGTGACCCATACTATGGAGTACATGCCCAGCAAGCATTGCAACCTGATTCAACGTAGCACCGTAATAATTATCTCCTTCCTTGTATTTTTCATATGGAAAATGTTCCTGAAATACAGCTTCTTTCGGACTACGGTTTACACCCAATGCCATGATGTCGAGTACAAAGGGTAAATCCTTTAATTTTTCAATTATTGCGCTATCGGTAATAAGTACAGAAACGGCATTGAGCCATTTTGAACGATGGATGACTTTGGCACCTAAAGACTCAATCTGAGCAATGTATTCAGGATTTACCGGTAAATCACGCTCATCAATACTTATATCCTGAACAGTTCTTCTTTCGATCGCATTCATGGATAAAAATTCCTGCGGATGAAAAACACTGTAAGGACTATCGTTTTTATCACTCAGACTCAACATAAACACATCGTGTTTGACCTGAGCTTGTAAGTTTAAAGTAATTATTGCAAAAAATAAAATATTGATTATTTTCATTATTGTAAAAATTTCAAAAATTAACGGTTTGTCTCAATAAGTTGCATGTCCAGAATAAAACCTTTTTCTGCTTTCAAAGCCCAGGGCGTATTGATACAGGAGGCAATATTCCCACCACATTGTGTATCTAGAATGGTGTCCTGACGGCTTATAAGTCCTTTGTTTTTTGCATATTTTTCGAAAGAAAATCTGCGTTCAATATTGTTAATTTTATCTACTCTTTTGATGGTCAACACTGAGTCGTAGCTGATTCCGGCAACAATATCTGGTTCATCGACTGAGATTACTGTAAAATTGCTCCAATCTTTGTACATGTCGATTGTTCCGCCAGGAATACTTATGGTAGTATCTTTTCGGATGTAAACCAGACCATCCCATTCTTTTCCTTTGTAAAGTGGGAAAGAGATGCTAACAAAGCGTTGATTGTCCTCAATTCTGTATGCAAAATTATCCTGCAGTTGCGCAGCCCAAACCTGGCGGAATTGCCAGCTGCTGCTGCTGTCATCTAGTACATATCGTTCAACGCGGTGATATGGTTTGCTGAGATTATCTGTTTCAGTTTCACCTATTTGTTCTTTTAGCAGATAATTGAAAGTGTCGACCCTGCTTTCAAAATCATTGTACAAAACATATTTTACACTATAAATGGCATAAGTACCACTATCGAGGGGAAAATAGGTTGTATCAAACTGTGGAAATTCATAAACTTCTCTTTTGCACGATGCAAAAGATAGCAATAAGATAAGTACAATTAAAAATAGATTAAAAAATCGGTAATTCATAAAAAGTGTTCTTGAACAGGTATTTTATTAAATTTGACTTAAAAATACGGATTTTTTACGGTTCAACAGCTATTTATGGTCTAAATATATCCCTCAAATTTTAAAAAAATCTTATTTTTGGGAAAATTATAAATCAAAACAAAGTGGCATTATTAAAAACTATATCGGGAACAAGGGGGACAATAGGAGGAAAACCGGGTGAAAACCTTACAGCACAAGACATTGTAGAAAGTACAGCAGCATATGCCTATTGGTTAAAGAAGCAGGTAGTAAATCCAAAAGTAGTTGTGGGGCGCGATGCAAGAATATCAGGTGATCTGGTGGCACGTATTGTAAATGGCACCTTGCAAATGATGGGCGTTTCGGTAATAGATGTTGGCCTTTCAACCACGCCAACTGTAGAGGTTGCTGTGGTGTTGGAGGGAGCGGCAGGTGGTATCATCATAACAGCAAGCCATAATCCGAAACAGTGGAATGCACTTAAATTCGTTAATCAACGAGGTGAATTCATTTCTGCATCCGATGGTCAGGAAATCCTTAATCTGATTGAAACCAAAGAGGTTGAATATGCAGCCATAGAGGATTTGGGTAAAAGGTATAAAAAAGTAGGCTATATCCAAAAGCATATTGATTTAATTTTTGGGCTGGAATATGTTCAGACTGAGCTTGTCAGAGAAAAGAAGTTCAGAATAGTTATCGACTGTATCAACTCAACCGGTGCCATTTCTATGATTCCGCTGTTGGAACAGATGGGCTGCGAGGTGATAGCAATTAACGATGAAGTAAACGGAAAATTTGCACATAATCCAGAACCTCTTCCCGAAAATCTGACTGAACTTTCGGCTGCTGTTGTTGCGCATAAGGCGCATTTAGGCATTGCGGTAGACCCTGATGTAGACCGATTGGCACTTGTATGCGAAGACGGTGAACTTTTTGGAGAAGAGTACACGCTTGTTGCTGTTGCAGATTATATTCTCCGAAAAAATGGTGGTGGAAATACGGTTTCAAATCTGTCTTCCACACAGGCACTGCGTGTAGTGACCGAAAAACATGGCGGCAATTACAATGCCTCGGCAGTAGGAGAGGTGAATGTGGTTCAGCTGATGAAAGAAACGGATGCAATAATTGGTGGCGAGGGCAATGGGGGTATTATTTATCCTGCATTGCATTATGGCCGTGATGCTATGGTTGGTATTGCGCTATTTCTATCCTACCTTGCTGAGCTCGGAAAATCAGTTTCATCTTTGAGGTCGCAATACCCCAACTACATTATTATCAAAGACAAAATTCAGCTTACTGCTGATATCAATGTCATACAGCTTTTAGAAAATCTTAAGGAGAAATACCACCGTTATCCGCAGAATACCATCGATGGTTTGAAAATTTTTGTTGATGACAATTGGATCCATCTCAGAAGTTCAAATACGGAACCAATTATACGTATTTACACCGAGAGTGAATCACAGGTAACTGCAGAAAACCTTGCCAAGAAAATAAAACTCGATATCAGCGATATTTTGAAAGGACTCGATTAACAAAAATCAATTATGAAAAGAATCTATCTGGACAATGCTGCTACCACGCCAATATCGGATGAAGTATTTGAGGCAATGCTGCCATTTCTGAAAGAACAGTTTGGAAATCCGTCCTCAACTCACGCCGAAGGCAGAACTGCCCGCGCAGCTGTGGAAAAAAGCAGAAGAAATATTGCCAGATTGATTGCGGCTAGCCCTTCCGAAATTTTTTTTACATCGGGAGGCACCGAGGCCAATAATACTGCATTGAAAGGTTCGGTAAGAGACCTTGGTGTTAAAAGAATTATCAGCAGTCCAATAGAGCATGCCTGTGTAAGAAATTCAATTGCATCCTTAGTTCGTGACGAAGCAATCCGCTTTGATATTGTAAAAATTGATCATTTTGGACGGGTTGATTTGAATCATCTCGAAGCTTTACTGAGTGAAGATTCGAAAACATTGGTTACACTAATGCATTCCAATAATGAAATTGGCACGCTTAATAATATTGTTGCAATTGCTAATCTCTGCAAACAAAAGGGCGCATATTTTCATACAGACACTGTTCAAACTTTGGGATATTATGATATCAATACGCTAAATATACCTATTCATTTTCTCTCAGGTTCTGCCCACAAATTACATGGCCCAAAGGGCATAGGTTTTTTGTATGTCAATAAAAACATTCATATTGCACCACTAATAGACGGGGGAGGTCAGGAGCGCACCCTTCGTTCAGGAACAGAAAATGTACCTGGAATAATAGGCTTTGGGAAAGCAGTTGAAATGGCCGAAAAGGAAATGTTACATTGGAAAAATTACATCAGTTCATTAAAACAATACTTTATGGATGGGCTACTGAAGCTTTTTCCGGAAAAAGTTAGTTTTAACGGCGATGTCTACGGAGATTCACATTACAAAGTATTGAGTGTCAATTTTGACACTGCTGTTCCTGCCGATATGGTGCTTTTTAAACTGGATCTGGCTGGCATCAGTGCATCGGGTGGTTCAGCCTGTAGTTCAGGGGCCATGAAGGCATCTGCAGTAATATCAGCATTAGGTGTGCCATCTCATCTCAAGACTGTACGCTTTTCTTTTTCTCATTATCTGAGTAACGGAGAAATTGATTTTACACTCGAAAAACTCAAAGAAATTATCAGATAATTCCCTG
>JBIPOO010000176.1:0-8095 GCA_044379045.1 Saprospira sp. | reverse complement strand
ATGGCTCCGGGTAGTACATACAATTCAGCTTGCTGACTTTTCAACTGCTCTTTGGTTTGAAATTGAAAGCTACGGAATTGGTTTGATTTCCTTTCGGTAATTATTTCAGCATTTGATAAAGAATCCCTGAGTATAACTTTCGAAAAATCAATTTCCTTGATTGGTCTGCTGTAATCGACAACTGAAGGGTTTGAAGGATGCAGGTTAAATTTCTTTTCTTCGGGTTTTCCTTTAGTTTTTTGCGCAGCCGCGCTCTCGGGCAAGCTGTACACCAATGACTTATCGGGCCAGTTTCCACTTTCTCCTTCACTAATATCAAAGGTATCGATAAAATTTAGCGCATTTACTGATAGTATAAGGTTGGTAGCATTGGTTGTTTTCCACCAAACTAATAGGGTGTCGCGACCAAATTCCTTGAAGGTTTCAACATTTTTTCCATTCTCAGAAATATCCACCGAGATACTGTCAGAAATTTGTCTGTTGAACTGTATTCTATATTTGTTTTTGCCAATCAGTTTCGAACTTAAAATAGAAAGCGGCTCATCTTCCTTAAACAATCTGAGTTTAAGAATTCCCTCGGTACTATCGCTCAAAAAAATTGGATCATTTAGAAAAGCTATTTGCTCGCCCCGATCGTATTTATAATTGCTATTATTATCAGCCAAGGCAAAGACTTTGAAATTACCTGATCTCAAATTCTCAAGCTTAAAAACGCCCTGTGCATCGGTTTTTGCCACATAGACTGGTCTTTCATTATAAGGCAAAGAATCATCGTTTTTATCGTAAAGCATTACCCAGATTTTTTCTGCCGGCTCGGCACTAATAGCATCTACTATTTGTCCGGAAATAGCCAGCGAATCGAGCACTGGTCCGGTTGAAAAAACAAAACGGAGATTCTGAGCCGGGTTATTTTCTGTAAAATCTTTAACTGCTTCTCCAAACTGGATGGAATATGTGGTATTGGGAACAAGTTCCTCTTTGAATTTTAATACTACACTTTTGTGCTTGATTTTAACCTCGGGCCTATTTTGCAAAGGGGGCGAAATCAGAATCTGATTCGTGGGGTCGTTCAAAACTATCCATTCATTAAAACTAAGGATGATTTCTTTTTCTCTGAAATTTGTCTGCAGATTTGGTGTTGAATAGCGCGCAGAGTCGAGCCTCGGAGGAGTGGTATCCTTCGGGCCACCTGATAGGGGACGCTGCTCGGCACAGGAGCAAAGTAGTATAGCAAAAATTAAAAAAACGAAAAGATGTCTTGGCACAATGTGTTGGTATCAGGTATCGGGAATCAGGTATCAAGTATTTATAATAACGAATTTAAATAGAAATCATTAAAGGCTTACTACATTAAATCTGCAAATTTATATTTTGTCAAAAATCTGATTTAAAGTGAAACTGAATTTCCGGAAAGTCCTGTCGGGCAGTGTCGAGCATCCAGGGAGTTTCTGCTAAATAGACATCGCGTCCTTCTTTGTCCTTGGCCATGAAGTTTGTTTTCTTACGCAGGAATTCGTCTAATTTGACTTTATTATCGCATGTAATCCAGCAGGCTTTGTATAGTTGTATTGGCTCGTAACGGCATTTTGCTCCATATTCATGCTCGAGACGATGCTGTAAAACTTCGAACTGAAGCTGGCCCACCGTTCCAATAACTTTTCTTCCATTATGATTGCGTACAAATAGCTGAGCAACGCCCTCGTCCATCAATTGCTCGATTCCCTTGGCCAATTGTTTCGATTTCATCGGATCGGCATTCTCAATGTACTGGAACAACTCGGGAGAGAAGCTGGGTATACCCTTGTAGTGCAGGATTTCACCTTCGGTAAGCGTGTCGCCAATTTTGAAATTTCCGGCATCATACAAACCCACAATATCGCCAGGAAAAGCTTCATCGACCACTTCTTTCTTAGATGCCATAAAGGTTGTAGGATTAGAAAATTTCATTTTCTGTGCCTTTCTGATATGCAGATAATTGGTATTGCGCTGAAAAGTTCCGGAACAAATGCGTAAGAATGCGATGCGGTCGCGATGACGTGGGTCCATATTGGCATGTATCTTAAACACAAAGCCGCTGAACTTTTCCTCATCGGGTTTTACCAATCGCTCTTCGGTCTGGTAAGCATGGGGTGGTGGGGCTATCTGTACAAAGCAGTCCAACATTTCTTTTACGCCAAAGTTGTTTACCGCCGATCCGAAAAATACTGGTGAAAGCTGCCCTCCCAGATAGTATTCGCGATCAAATTCAGGATAAACGGTGGTAACCGTTTCGAGCCCTGTGCGCAGTTCTTTGGCATAACGTACACCTAAATGCTTTTCTAAATCGGGATGATTGGGATCTTCAAATTCTAAAACATTTCCATATTTGGTGCCCGGTGCAAATAAATTTAATTTTTGCCCATAGATATCGTACACTCCTTTAAAATCGGAACCCTCTCCTATTGGCCAACTAAGGGGACAAACATTGAGTTTGAGTTTTGTTTCAATTTCATCGAGGAGGTCGAAGGCGTCCTTGCCTACCCTATCCATTTTATTGACAAAAACGATGATTGGCGTATCGCGCATGCGGCACACTTCGACCAGCTTTTCCGTTTGTTCCTCTACCCCTTTGGCTACGTCGATTACCACAATGACTGAGTCGACGGCAGTGAGTGTGCGATAAGTATCCTCGGCAAAGTCCTTGTGACCAGGTGTATCAAGAATATTTACCTGACAATCGGCATATTCGAAACCCATCACCGAGGTTGCAACGGAAATACCACGCTGTTTCTCTATTTCCATAAAGTCGGACGTAGTGGATTTTTTTATTTTATTTGATTTGACGGCACCTGCTACCTGAATTGCCCCACCAAAAAGCAATAGTTTTTCGGTAAGGGTGGTTTTTCCAGCATCGGGATGCGCAATGACTGCAAAGGTGCGGCGCTTGGATATTTCCTGTTTTAGATTTGACATTTTTATTAAAACGTTTAGTATGCGGCGCAAAGCTAAGCATTTTGATAGACTTTTTTATGTTAGATTTTAGTAGGTTATCAATACTATCTATTTTTTTTACGCAAAGGAGTACTAAGTTATATTTTCGACGAACTTGGCTATTTGCACGCAAAGGACGCTAAGATCATCGCAAAGGGGCGCTAAGACCCGAAGCTAAAGCATCGGGTTCGTTTGGTGTACTCGCTCTCCGAAGCTAAAGCATCGGGGCTCGCTAGGGAAGACGAAAGATACAGATAAAAAAATATAGCGTCAGATGGCCGTCTGACGCTACATTTTTTTAAAACCAAATTTTTACTGTACCACAATTACCTTTCGTTCTATACTGTTCCCCTGTGGGTCGAGCAGGTCGAGATAATAGAATCCCGAACCTGTCCAGCCGGATAAGTCTATAAAAAACTGCTGCTGATTTACTGCCTGGCTGAAAACTGTCTGTCCCAAAGCATTGTTAATACGCACAGTATATCCATTCATCAAGGCAAAGGTACCATTGTCAATTGTGATATGTGTACGAGCCGGATTGGGATAAACCTGCAAGGTATTGGTATTATTTGGCGGATTAAGGCCCGACAAAACCGCATTGATGATGAGTGTGTCGGTTACAGCGATGGAAGTGGTGATAGTGTCGTATGTAGTAACCGTGACAGTGTCATAAACCGTTGCAGCCTGTGAATTAAAAAATACGGTATCTCGGCAGCTACCATTTGAAACCCATACAAAAGGCATATTATTTGGGTTTACTGTAATTGAATTACCAGTTTGTCCAGTTGACCAGGTATAGGTTGGACTCGAAGATAAACTATCAATAATAAAATCTACTGTGTTTGTGCCATAAAAAGATACCGGATTAGCATCTTGAAGTCTATTTGGTTTGATCCAAAATTCTAAGGTAACATTCGTTGTTGGTATAGCCAAAGACATACTTGTTCTAGCATTTGTACCATTATAATAAAGTGAATTTCCAAATCTCCCTGGGTTCCATTGTGCATTTACTACAGTTCCATTTGGACCGACTGTTGAAGTTGCAGTAGTTCCTGTAGATTGATCAAAATGCCATAGACCAATAGTGTTAACATCAGATGAGAAATTAGTGCTGGAATTAAAATGATTTGAAATTTCTGTAGCAGTTCGTTCTCTATTTGATATTCTTACTTCATCTATCCAACCATTAAACCATCCACCGTAGGAGGTAAAGAACTCCGCACCTAAGTCAAGCCTATTCCACGAATAACTAAAGTTGCCCCAAGTACCTGTAGAAACAAGCTGACCATTTTTGTATATTTTGCCACCATTTGAACCGTCTTTGACTATGGCAAAATAATTCCATTGACTAGTATCTACAATAACTCTGGGACTTGTTAATCTCAATACATATCCAGTTGATGTAATCTGGTTTGCAGTAGGTGCATTCAATGTTACCGAATTAATCAAATTACACGGGTTTTGTGCATAGGTAAAACTTGCTGAAGCTAGTAGCAGGAGGACAAAAATTAACTTTTTCATAATACGAAAATTTTAAATTTCCACCCGTCCCCCGGCAGAGGTGATTGTATTAATAAAATCAGCGTGGGACAGTTGCCGGGACTTCGTTTCTGAGGCCCGACCAAGAGCCCAAACATACAAAGCACAGCAACGCCCACGCCTTAGCATGAGCGTTTGACTGAACTTTCCTGTATGTTTTGAAATATTTGGTCGGTTTCAGAAACAGGATCGTTAGCAAACGCTAATTATATGATAGTGTTACGCTTATGCACAACAGATAAATTTCCGCCTTTGCGGTTTGTACAAATATACAGATATTAAGAAAATAATGTGATTTTTGTTTTGGAATTTTTTGAAAAAGTTTTCGAGTTTTCAGTAATGCTCCGTAAACCATTTGATATACTCTGAAATTTTTGTGCCTAAAAAATCCAGTGCTTAGCTAAAAAAAACACTCAATTTTGCTTTGTCAAACTTATGTAGCGTATTTTTACAGTATAAATCAAAATCAACAATGAAAATTGGCCTGCTCTCCGACACGCATTCCCATCTCGATTCACAAATATTTGAATATTTTGCCGATTGTGACGAAATCTGGCATGCAGGTGATATTGGAAGCCATGAGCTAGCCGATAAACTGGAAGCATTTAAGCCTCTGCGTGCTGTTTATGGCAATATCGATGACAAAAAAATGCAGCTACGATTTCCAGAGCACAATCGCTTTAAATTAGAGGGGCTCGATATTTGGATAACACATATAGGCGGATACCCCGGAAAATATCCAAAGAAAATCAAAGAAACTTTGTTGGCTAATCCTCCTGATATTTACATTACTGGACATTCTCACATTTTGAAGGTAATGAGAGATCCTCAGTATGGATTATTGCATATGAATCCGGGGGCCTGTGGTATTGAGGGTTGGCATAAAATGAAAACTATACTGCGTTTTGAACTTATTGGCGGACAATTAACAAATCTGGAGCTTATAGAACTAGGTCCCAGAGCAAAAATTACCAGTTAACCCGAATTTTTTGCAGGACTTTTGTCGTTAAAAAATCATTTTTTGTAAATAAATGGTTAATCTCATTTGAAATTACTATTTTTTTAGCTTATTTGTGCCCTCAATTAACATTCAAACAAAAAATGAGTAGAGTTAAATTTAATTGTGAGTTCAGCTTCAAGGCATCTCCCACCATTGTCTATGAATTTCTTACATCGCCCGACTGCCTTACACGCTGGTTTTGTGACGATTGTGCCATGACAGAAGATTCCTATACTTACGCATGGGAGGGTAGTGAGGAATTGGCTTACATCCTTGAAGACATAGAGGAAGAATACCTGAGTCTGCAATGGGAGGATTATCCGACGGAATATCTCGAATTTAAAATAAGTAAGGGTGAAATTACCGGGCAAACAGTGTTAGAGATTACTGCCTTTTGCGATGATTATGAGGTAAAACAGGAAAAAGCTTTTTGGCAGACACAGATGAACAATATGAAACATGCCATGGGTTTGTAAAACATTCAATCTTATTGGAACTTTAATTGTTGAATTTTTCTTTTTATACAGTGATAATTATTTAAACTCGAATAAAATCACAGCATATCACCTATAATATTCCATTAACCCCAAA
Source organism: Saprospira sp. (assembly GCA_044379045.1). Classification (GTDB taxonomy): domain Bacteria; phylum Bacteroidota; class Bacteroidia; order Chitinophagales; family Saprospiraceae; genus Saprospira. Next base: position 1,995 of record JBIPOO010000176.1, on the reverse strand, counting down.
AGAATTGTCTATGTTCGGTTTTATCAAAAATGAATTGATTGAAGTTATTGAGTGGAAAGAAGAAAGCAACGACGTTGTAATTTGGAAATTTCCAAGCAAAAATTCAAACATTAAATACGGTGCACAACTCACAGTAAGAGAGTCGCAAATGGGACTATTTCTGAATGAGGGGCAGCTTGCCGATGTCTATTTTCCGGGCAGGCATACGCTCACTACCGAAAACATGCCTATTCTCACAACACTTAAATCGTGGAAATACGGCTTTAATTCTCCATTCAAATGCGATGTTTATTTTGTAAGCAGCCGCCAGTTTACCAATATGAAATGGGGAACACCTAACCCAATTTTCATTAAAGACCCAGAGGCTGGACGCATTCAGATTCGCGCTTTTGGCGTATACTTTATCAGAATTAAAGATCCAAAACTTTTTTACAGAGAATATGCAGGCACAAAAGACGTATTATATATTTCCGAATTAGAAGACACCTTGCGTTCGCTCATAGCGCCTAAGTTTGCCGAGGCATTGGCTCAAAGTGGTGTTTCTGCATTTGATATTTATGCCAATTATTCTTCTTTGGGCGACAAAATTGGCCCAATGCTCCAAAAAGACCTCGATCCATTTGGAATAGAGCTCACAAAATTCCAGATTTCTTCCGTGTCGCTTCCGCCTGAAGTTGAAGCACATCTGAACGAATTGAGTAAGGTAAATCTTACCGGACAGGACCAGTTGAATAAAATGGACAAGTTTGCACAGATGGAAGCTATGAAAGAATCGGCCAAACATGGTATGAATCCGCAAAACTTCCAAAATAATATGCAACAGAATATGATGCAACAAATGATGATGAATCAAATGATGCAGCAAATGATGAATAATCAAATGGGTGGAAATAATCAAATGAATCAGATGAACCAAAACAATCAGCATAATCAAGGTGGCGGTGAAGATGATATCATGGCCAAACTTGCCAAACTGAATAAACTGAAAGAGGCAGGGCTCATTACACAAGAAGAATACGATAAGAAAAAAGCCGAGTTGTTGGCTCAATTATAAAGTTAAAAGAATCCGGTCATTGGCCGGATTTTTTATTTTATACCTACTCCAGCTATATATTTATGTACAGCTCAGCTGTCAATCAGGTAATACAAACTGATACCCAACCCCCCTAACAGAATGTATAAAAACAGGATTTCTGGGATCATCCTCAAAATACTTTCTGAAATTTAGAATAAAATTATCGATGGTTCTTGTGCTTGGGTACACATCATATCCCCAAACGGATTGCAATATCTGTTGCCTTGATACAACTTCGCCTTTGCGTTCTATCAATAGTTTCAGCAGCATAGCCTCTTTTTTAGTGAGTTTCACATTGCCAGTTTTACAACGTGCATCGAGGGTTCTGAAATTTACATAATTAGCACCAAAACTATACTCTTCGATGGAAGCAGAACTATTTTTACTACTTCTTTTTAATAAATTTTGAATGCGGAGCAGCAGCTCTTCCAACTGAAAGGGTTTTGAAATATAATCATCGGCACCTTTTTTTAAACCAAAAATTCTGTCTTGTCCACTGTCTTTTGCAGTAATAAAAATGATAGGGATATCTGTATCCTGCAATCTTATCTGTTCACAAAGCTGTAATCCGTCAATATCTGGCAGCATAATATCGAGCAAAATCAGGTCGAAATGCTGTTCATTGAAGGTTTTTAACACCTCACGGCCTCTAGCAAGACCTACCACTTCGTAGCCCTCCAACTCAAGATTGAGTTTTAAAGTTTCCAATATAGATTCCTCGTCCTCAACGAGTAAAATCCTCTTCATTATTTTATCCCTAATTTGGTGTTTTATAAATTAAACTTGTCTTACTAAATTACAGGAATATTCTCTATTCCAGAAAAAAAACAATTGTGCTGACAACTCTTGCCCTGCGAATAAAAGGTTCCCGTGAATCTGAATCGGCTGAAGTTGTTTCTTCTTCAGTCTGATAATCACCT
>JBIPOO010000175.1:0-8110 GCA_044379045.1 Saprospira sp. | reverse complement strand
TATGCCATTCCAACCAAAGAAAATTACAATGCGGAACTGGCCGAGCAATACAAAACCGAAACAATAAGCCTTGCAGGGCGTATCATGTCGGTGCGCGGAAAGGGCAAGGCCTCTTTTGCCGAATTGCAGGATTGTACCGGACGCATACAATTATATGTTGGCCAGGACAGCATCTGCCCAGGCGAGGATAAAACCATGTACGAAGAGGTGTTCAAAAGACTGCTCGATATTGGGGATTATATTGGTGTGGAAGGTTATGTATTTACTACAAAAACTGGTGAAATCAGTATTCATGTCTCTGCTTTCAAATTCCTGAGTAAGGCCATTCGAACGCTGCCTATTGTTAAAACCGATGCGGAAGGAAATGTTTACGATGCCTTCTTGAATCCGGAACTGCGCTATCGCATGCGTTATGTCGATCTTACCGTAAATCCGCAGTTCAAAAATATTTTTGTAACCAGATCTAAGGTGGTGAGCGAAATGCGCCGATTTTTCGATGCTCAGGGTTGGATGGAAGTGGAAACGCCCATCTTGCAGGCTGTACACGGCGGTGCTGCTGCGCGACCGTTCGAGACGCATCACAATACTTTAGATGCCGATCTTTACCTGCGAATTGCAAATGAGCTTTATCTGAAAAGATTAATTGTTGCCGGATTTGACGGAGTGTATGAAATCGGTAAAATGTTCCGCAACGAGGGTATGGACCGCACGCACAATCCCGAGTTTACCTCTATGGAAATCTATGTGGCTTACAAAGACTACATCTGGATGATGGAAATGGTGGAACAACTTTTTGAAAAAATCACCACATCCGTTCATGGCAAAACAGCTATTGAAATCCGCAAACAACAAGGTAAGGAATTCACCACACATATTGTCGATTTCAAAGGACCTTTCGAAAAACTCAGTATCTACGAGGCAATACAGAAACATAGCGGTCATGACGTAAGTAATATGAACGAGGAGCAGCTTCGCGCACTTTGCAGAAGTCTTAACATAGAGGTCGATCCAAGCATGGGTCGCGGTAAACTGATTGATGAGATTTTTGGCGAAACAACCGAACATCAGCTCATTCAGCCAACCTTTATTATTGACTATCCGATTGAAATGACGCCACTTGCTAAAAAACACCGCACAAAGGAAGGCATGGTAGAACGTTTCGAACTTTTCGTTATGGGCAAGGAAATTGCCAATGCCTATACCGAGTTGAATGACCCGATTGATCAGCGCCGCCGTTTCGAAGATCAGCTAAAACTAGCCGAGCGTGGCGATGAGGAAGCCATGGCGATGGATGAAGATTTTCTGCGCGCGCTCGAATTCGGTATGCCGCCCACTTCAGGACTTGGAATCGGAATTGACCGCCTCACAATGCTTATGACCAATCAGACAACCATTCAGGAGGTGCTTTTCTTCCCGCAGATGAAACCAGAACCAAAACAAGAAGCGGAGGAATAAATTATAAGTATTCAAGCACAAATAATAATACCTCTGAACCCGAAGACTTCGCGAAACGAATGAAGTCTTTTTCATTGCTAACATGTCATTATTTGTGCTCGACTAATCAAAAAGGTATTGAAATCGTTTCGATACCTTTTTTAATTAAATTAATTGGTAATTTTAAATTAAATGGTTGAGTTCAATAGGCGTTCAGAATGAAGACGCTTTCATTCCGACATCCAATTATTTGGATCGCTGTTACACTTTTAGTCATTATTGCCTTTTTCACGATGATCCTTGTCAGAAAAAAATGCAACATACTTTGGGTTAATAACAAAAATTAGGCTTCAAAGTCTCTTTAGCAAATTTGCCTATTTCCCAAATATAATTTTACAACTATATAAATCTTTTACGCAGAGGGCATAATTGAAATAACCCGAAATAATGCCCTTGTCTGCATCATAATTTAAATCAGAGAACCAGTAGCTTAGTCCCTGAGTATTAATTGGGTTCACAAATTTGAGTGTTATATTTTTGCTGAAATCGCGGCCCTTCAATTCCACATTCATCTGTTTCGACTGGCTTTTTATAACACTGGCAGGCGCCATGAGTTTAGCATCCGATACAAATTCATTGACAGCAGCGTGCTGAATTTCAATACTGGCAGGCTCTTCCGATTTGAAAACAAAAGGAATTTTGATGGTTCCGTTTTTTGGATTTTTACTCCATTTTTTCATGCGGTTACTCCCCTCGTGGAAAAGCCCGATATGCCATTCTTTTTGGGTCCCATTATCACCGTCATTTGCTTTTAACCACCAGATCCATTCGTAAGGATGCATTTCGGGATGACAGCTGTGGTTGCAGTCGAGACACAATACGCCATAAAATCCCATTGTTGGGTTGTCATTTTCGAGATTCACATGCTGTTTCAAACCGCCTGCACCTGGAAGCGTAGGCAGGAAAAAATAATTCATGATAGGTCTATATTCCCGCTGCGGAGTTAATTCGCAATGCAAACGGTATGACCTGATGTCGATATTGTTGGTATCGCGCACAAAAGGCGAGGCTTTGAAATCGATTTTTCCTTTTGAGGTAAAATCCTGTCGTTTGATTTTGCCCTGACGGTCGTACATTTCGAAAACCCTGTGCAGGTATTTATGTAAATGAAAATTGAGATCGAAATTGACATCATATTCCGTAAACTGTTCTTCACCACTTCTCGAAATGCGTACAACCGTTCCCACGAATTTTTCTTTTTTCATGGAAAATGCACGCCAGTTGAAATTTCCAAAAGTACTGATGAGCCATCCAACAGGACCAAGTTTATGATGCTGCTTTTTGCGGTAAATTACAGAATCGGCTAATGTTGGCACAACCAAATCGACCAGCAATTCATTTAAAGTATCATTTTTTGATATCTCATCATTGCTTTTCAGCAGATGAAGAAAGCTTTCGGACGTTTTTTGATAAGTCTCAATTTCAAATTTCTGTGAAAAGAGCTGTCCTGCCGAGATTAGCAAAAACGATATTAAAAGGCAAATTTTCATAAATTTTTATTTAAAACAAGAATACTATCAATCTTTTACAAAGGATATATGTCTGCGGTAATTAGGCGATTTAATACTCAGAAAATAAATCCCTGAAGCCTCATTGGCAAAGTTTAGATTTCTTTGGATATATTTTCCGGGGCTTTCAGATCTTTCCCAATAAACAGCTTGACCAACAGCATTATGAATATAAATTTCGAACAGTTCTTCTGATTCGGGAAGATCGATATTAAACATAAACTGCCCCGAAACGGGATTTGGAATGACCTGCATATTGATAAGCTCATCGTTCAAAATGTTAGAACCATTAGTAAGACCAACCGTAACCGTAACACTATCATAATCTGTACAATTATCTCTAATTGCGCTCAATACTGCTGTATACGTACCTGCAGTCGTGTAGGTATGGGAAGTTGTAACCGTATTGGCTGTTGTACCATCGCCAAAATCCCAGGCAAAAGCAACTGCATTGACCGACAGGATTCCTGAAAAATTTACACGCGCAACGGTATTCAAAAACACGTTGGGATTACTGTTACTAAGTACTGCCGTGGGGCCGGGAATTTCAGTAACTGCTGCATTATAAGTATCGGTCTGACCTAAGCCGTCGCGGCAATAAACAACATAACTGCCCGGAGCAAGATTTTGCAAAATATTTGAGACCTGATAATTAATGCCATCGATACTGTATTCGTAATTTCCGTCGCCGCCCAATGCAGTTACCTCAATTGAGCCGTTATTTGAGCCGCAGCCTGACTGCGTAGATGTTGCCGATGTAATTGTAACAGGTGGCGTGCGGTTGAAACAGAATAAAAAAGATTCGGAATTTGTAAACTGCCCGCCCTGACCTAAAATATTTCCGACCGAATCAATCACTGCATAGCTTCCATCTCCGTAGGCACAGCAGATACCGTCTCCATAAGCATCGTTTATAGTAAAGGTATAGCATCCGTCGCGCAGGCAAACCAATTGATTTACCGTATCGGCAACTACTGAAAGTGGACCACCCGATGCTACCACATTGTTCAACGAATCAGTAATCTGCCAGCGAGTTTCTTCGGGATAACTATCTGTTATAATTCTGATATTCAATCTATTATTAGCGTAATCCACAGTAACATTCTGTTGTATGGTATCGCTGCCGTTCAAATTAGAAACAATCAGTGTAACCGGATATGTCCCAGCTGACTGATATGAGATATTTGGGCTCTGCAATGAAGAGCTTGAAGGATTTCCACCAGGGAAAAACCATTGCCAGCCCGGTGCTGCATTGATAGAATTATCAGTAAATTTTATTGAATCACCAGCACAGAGCGAGCCGCTGATATAACTAAAATCGGCAGAAGGTGCAAAAGGAGAAGGACTAAAGAGATCCGATTCCCAAATTCCGCGGCCATAAGTAGCAGCACGAATTTTACTAATGCCGTAATGTATTTCCAATTCATTGACAATTACATTCGGCAATCCTGTCATATATGCCTGCCAATTCGAAAGGTTATTGTCCTTATAATATACGCCTACATCGGTTCCGACATAAAGTCCATCGGCAGAACCGGCCTGATATTCGATACAGTTCACTGGCAGATTGGGTAGATTTCCACTGATGTTTTGCCAGCTGACTCCTCCATCGGGACTGTAAAATACTTTTTGCGTGGCATTGAAGCCCGAAAGTGCAATCCAGATTCTGTTTTCATTAAGCGGATCGATTGTAATGTACTTGATTGCAGCTGAAATCTGTGGGGTGATGGTTGACCAGTTCTGCCCACCATTAATAGTTTTATACAGCACAGACCCTCTGCCGGCATAGATGTAATTGGAATTTGATTTTGCAACAGCTATGTAGTTTAAAGTGTTGCCAGTTCCAAAACTTGAAATCTGATTCCAGGTCTGTCCTCTGTCGATAGTTTTCCAAACTTCTTCATAACCTGCATAGAGCGTGGAGGGCACATTGGGGTCGATGACATAAGGCGTAACCCAAGCACCGTTTACGGAGCTGGAAGGTACAATGTCGGTCCAGTTTTGTCCACCATCTGTAGATGCATTTAATGCCCCATTCTGAATACAGCCATACATAAACTGACTATTGCTGTAATCAATTGCTGCTTCCATGCCATCTGCACCCAGCACATGATTCCACTGTCCGTTAACAAGAAGATTGGTACCGTTATCCTGTGAGCCGCCAATGATTCTGTAGGCATTTTGAGCACTGACTCCAAGGCGGTAGAGCTGCATAATTTCGATTCCAGGAGAAAGATTTGTCCAAGCAACACCAAAATTAGTAGACTTAAAAATTCCACCGTCGCTGCCACAATACAAATTAGTGCCAAAGAAGTCAAGTGTGTGAATATCGGCATGTACATAACCCAGGGTTGCCGGATGCACCCAATGTGTGAGACAATTCCAGCTTGCGCCGCCATCTATAGAGTTCCATACATTAATACCACCCGAAAAAACCAGATCGGCATTAGTGGGCGATACAGCAAGTGCCATATCGTACCAACTCTGGCCACCTGTATCGGCTCCAAGTTCATCGTAAGTAAAAATATTGGGCGTATTGGAACGCAAAACAAAAGATGTTCCGCTGTTCGTTGAACGGTAAAGTCCATAAAAGCCACTGTCGCTTTCATCACCGAAAAGTATGTACACATAGTTTGGATTTGCCGGAGTTACAGCTATGGAGGCTCTGTTTACAGCTGTTGCAATTGGCAATCCGGTTGTAATCTGAGCAAAGCTGACACCCGAATTATTCGATTTGTAAAACTGATCGCTGCAGGCATACACAACAGAAGGGTCACCGGGCTTGAACTCCACATCGCGCATATTGCCTGACTGTGACTGGGACCAGTTGTTTCCTCCATCTGTACTGCGGTAAATGCCATCGTTTGTTGCAGCAAAAATAATCTGGTTGTTGGTGGGATGCATAACCATGCGTCTAATCAACTTGGTATTGGCAATGCTCCAACTCAGTCCTGTTGTGTTCCAGGTCTGTCCGCCATCTGTCGATTTCAAAACTCCAATACTATAGGTATCTGATCCATCGCCATCGCCCGTTCCCAGATAAATGACAGAGCTGTTTGTCGGGTCGACTAAAATTGCCGATACGCCCAAAACCGGCAGATGATCAGTGAGGCAGGTCCAGTTGTTTCCTCCGTTAATACTTTTCCATAATCCACCCGATGCTGCGCCTGCATATAAAACTGCGGCATTATTAGGGTCTTGCTCAATACAGTTGATGCGGCCGTTTCCAGGATTCCAACCACTGGTATTGTTCCAATTTGAAGGGCCTAAGGCTGTCCAGTTTGCAGCTCTTGAGGCGGCACTTGGAACCCTTTCATATTTATTTTTAAATTTTAGATGTTCTTCCCAGGCTTGAGCGGGTCGGGGTCTTTTTCCGGAAGGATAAACTCTATCCTCCATAAAATATTCCCAGCGTTTGTATTGTTTCCAGCCCTTACCACGTTCATAAGGTCTGTTGCCCCATTCCTGTTCAAAAGCCTGTTTTACGGTATAAAAATCAACTGATGGATCGTTCATGAGTTCAACCCATCTTTGAGCATAAACATTTGTAATACAAAGTATCAGGACAAGAATCCAACTAAAATTTTTCATTGAAAGGTTTTGGTTTTACTTTTTAATACTTTATGAAAAGCTGCGAACTTCTTATAAAAATTTAGATTTGTATTGCAATATAGTAAATAAAACAGAAAGTGGCGTTGCAACGAGGAAGAAATAGTTGTTATCTCTTTCTTATAAAATCGGTAATTTTTACGCATAGCCGCCACAGAGGCTCAACAAGTATGAATTATGAAGATAGAAATTAGAAGATGACAACTGTGGCAAAATTTTCAGTTTACTGGCACTTTCATCTTTCAATCCAACACGGCGAAAAGGGGAAAAATCTAAAGGATTTTGACCGACCCCATCGGGGTCAAATATTGGTAACAGACACCATAGTGACTGTGCCCCCGACCCCGTCAGGTGGTTGGACACATTACTGCCATGCACTTTCGGATCTCTGTGTAAATCTGTGGCCATCTGTGGTGAAATTACGATAGGCTGGCCCTTTTCTCGTCCTAAGACGAGATCGGTTCCTCTTCTTATCTTTCAAGCCTACTTACTCTGGAGATATTCTATTTGTTTTCTTAAAAATTCTATTTCCTGTTTTAAAGCAGCAATCAGCTCTGTTTGCTGTTCAATAGTTTTTTGCAGGATAGAAAGAGATTCATCCCCATAAAAATGATTGATAACGGTATGTCCGGTCTGATTTTTATTATCATGCCCACCGCTGACATTATTAACAAAAAGATTGCTTTCGTCAAAGTCTTTAATTCCCTCGGGTGTCGTGTTTAAAAAAGTTGCAATCTGCTCAAGACGTTGGTCGTCCATCTTTGTTTCATTTCGTTCGAGTTTGCTGTAGGCTTGAGTGGAAACATGTAAAATATTTGCCATCTCTTCCTGTTTCAAACCTTTCAACATCCTAATTTTCTTTAGCTTATCACCTATTTTCATAACTTTAGATTTAATGAATCAACCTATAAGTGTAACGGGACAATCAAAAGTAGTTTTTATCTTCAATTGCACAATCTATCTTTGTGGTTTGATTAACTAAAGGTACGACTTATTTTGCATTCATTTAGCTTAAGTCCGGTGAAATCAATTTAAAATAATATGCTCTGTAATATTTAACAGGAAGAGTTCCGGGTCTGCCAAAAGCAGACTTTCATTCCCCCATCTCAATACTCCCTTTTCAGCGTTTCTGTAGGGATATTGAGTTGTTAAAACAGTTTTCGATCTTAAATTCGTGGCAGTTCTATTTTTTTCAGCTTTCACTGAACCTGTTTTGCACATTAATCAATGTGACAAACTATAAATACTTATTTTAAAAAACTCTGTGAAAAACCATGAAAAGTCGGTGTTGCAGGGTTGTTAAGATAAAAAAGCAAAATTCAAAAAATAAAATTCATTTAAAACTTTGCATATTTAAAATAATAATGCAAGCATTACAATCAAACACCATAATAAATTAAATAATATATAAAAAACTAAACCCTGACGTTTTGAAAAATCTTTTATTTTTTGTTCTTCTATTAAGTTCATTAAACATTGCAGCACAATCTTTTAATGAA
>JBIPOO010000029.1:0-25568 GCA_044379045.1 Saprospira sp. | reverse complement strand
TATGATGGTACGGGCGGAGCTGCAAACGTACAACAATTTACCAAAACAACCAATGGCGGTGCTACCTGGACCCCAGGTAATATCAATGTCGGTAATACGGGATTGGGTATTTCCATGATTCATGCACTCGATGCCAATACAGCCTGGTTGGCTGCTTATCCAACCGCAGCCGGACAAACGGGGGGTATTTGGAAAACCACTAATGGCGGAACTACCTGGACACGCCAAACAACTGCTACCTTTAATAATGCCGCTTCATTTACCAATGTGGTATATTTCTGGAATGCCAATGAAGGTGTATGCCAGGGAGACCCAATTAATGGCGAATATGAAATTTACAGAACAACCAATGGCGGAACAACCTGGACCCTGGTTCCAGGCGCCAATATAGCAAACCCCTTGAGCGGTGAGTACGCTTATACCAGAGGTATAGAAGTTATAGGAGATACCGTTTGGTGTACCACAAATACAGGTCGTATTTTAAGATCAACAAACAGAGGTCAAAATTGGTCTGCATTTACTTCACCAGTCGCTGACTTTGGGGGAGCATCTATGAGTGCCAATCTGTCATTCGGTTCTGGCAACAATGGTATAATTGTAGATGTTAACAGAGTTGTTTATCGTACTACTAACGGTGGTCAAACCTGGACAACTGTAACCAGCACTGGAACGGTATTTAGTACAGGTCTCTGCTGGATTCCAAATACTAATATTGTTTTCTCAACAGGTGCAGGGGCCGGTGCTTCTGGTTCTTCTTACAGTGAAGATGGTGGCACTAGCTGGAATATTATTGATACAGAACAGCATTTGTATGTCGATTTTACCAACCCTTCTGTTGGTTTTTCCGGTTGGTTCAATGCTTCAGCTACCTCGAATGGTATGTGGAAATGGAACAACCTGAGCAGTCCTTTCAATACTGCTTTCAGTGCAAACAGAACAGTATGTGTAAATACGGCTGTAAACTTCACCGATCAAACTACTGGTGCTACACCAACTACATGGCAATGGAGCTTCCCTGGCGGAACCCCTGCTACTTCAACTCAACAAAATCCATCAGTAACTTATGCTGTTGCTGGTGTTTATCCGGTTTCGCTTACAGTGAGCGATGGTTTGAATGTTAGTACCTTCTCTGACACTGCATACATCACAGCTGTCACACAACCCGCTCTACCCTCTGTTATCACAGGTCCGGCAAGTGTTTGTGCTTTTGCTACTGAAACTTACAGCGTTACCAATGATCCGAATCTTTCTTTCAACTGGTCTTATCCTGCAACCTGGACCGGTATGAGCAGCTACAACATAACTAATGTTACCTTCGATAATACAGCAGGTGTCATAACGGTTACATCCAATAACGTTTGCGGAAGCTCAGCTCCAAGAACGCTAAGTGTCGCCATCGGAGCTTTACCAGTAGCCGGTTTTAGCTATGTTGATAATAATGGTAATGTAACATTTACAAATACTACTACAAATGCTACTACCTGGCAATGGAGTTTTGGAGATGGAAATAGTGCTACTTCACAATCTCCACAAAATAATTATGCTACTAGTGGTACTTATACGGTAACCCTTATTGCAACAAACAGCTGTGGCGATTCGGATACTACCACACAGCAAGTAACAGTAAATATCGTCAGTTCAACAATTGCTGCTGAGCTTGCCAATTTAAAAATCTATCCAAATCCTGCCAAAAACATGATCAATGTCGATGGTTTCAATGAAACATTGATGGGTGAACTTATTATGGTTAGAGATGTATTGGGCAGAACCTTAATTACAAATGTTGTTAACTCAACAAATCAGTCTGTTAATATCGAAAATCTGGCAGCTGGCGTTTATACAATTTCAGTTAAAGACAGAATTTTTAAATTCATAAAGAATTAAAAAACAAAGTTTAATTTTAAAAAAAATGGGCAGAGGTACAATAGTATTATCTGCCCTTTTTTTAATTATGATTTTGAGTAGCTAAATTTGAAGATTCAAAACTTCTTTGATGGAAGTGAACTAAAAATCTTAATATAATGTTTGAATGATTATGCAAATAATTTAACTTTGTACAAATAATTGAACATTATGGCTAATAAAACTCCTTTATTATTGCCCCGCGATCAAAGAATTATGGAGGTGTTGGGTGAAAATATAAAACTTGCCCGACTTCGACGCAGGCTAAGCGGACAACTTGTGGCAGAAAGAGCCGGAATTAGCAGAACAACACTTATCTCAATTGAAAAAGGAGATGAAGGCGTTAGCATTGGCTTTTATTTATTGGTATTGCATGCCCTTGGCCTCGAAAAAGATTTTTTGAAACTGGCCGCAGATGACATATTGGGCAGGAAATTGCAGGACTTGCAGCTTGTAACCCCTAAAAGAGCCCCCAAGCGAAAGAAAAATGACTAAGAAAACCATCTTTGTTTATGCCGATTGGCAAAACCCTGAACCACCAATGTTAATGGGTTATCTCCATACTGAACTCAATTCAGTTCAGATCAAACGGAGCTTTTAAGAGAGGAACTGCTTTCGGGACTTTATTTATTAAAAATTGAGACGGCAACAGGATACAGGATAGAAAGGATAATTTGGGAATAAGATGTAATAATGTTTAATTATTTATGTTTAATACTGCCATTTTGATTAAATATTTAAACATTATAATTTGTCAATACCATAAAACCTGACCTTTTCCAATTCCAAATAGTGTTAATGAGTTTAAAAGTCTTTAGAATCATTTTAAGATTAGGATTTATATTTTTATTTTTAACTGTTATTTTTAAAAGCCTGAATTTATATCAAAAGCAAAATATTTTCCGAATATGAAAAAATTACTTTTTACCTTGTTTGCACTATGTTCGCTTAATGCCTTACATGCACAGATAAAAGCGACACTTACACTAAAAGAGGCAAATTGCAAGGAAGCTGAATGCGATTGTTATAAATGTGTTTTAATATTTAATGATGATCAGGGAAAGGTATTGGAGTTTAATCAGTTAAAAACTGAAAAATTACCTGAAATCTTAGTTGAGCAGGACGGAAAAATCGCTATAAATAGCACAATGATTGGAAAAAGATTTGCTGTTGAATACAAAGAGGGCGTATGCGTATGCCTTGTAAACAACAAGAATGGAAGCTACATGGAAGAGACACCCTCCAGAGTAATTTTTTCCATTGTGCCTGTTCAAAATTGATTTCGAGAAAACATTAGCATAAAAAATGGGAGGCTGATTGAAGAAAATCGGCCTCCCATTTTAATGTCTGATAGGATCTATTCCAAAATTCTTGCCTCAGTTCTGCGATTTTTTTGTTTGCCGGCAGCAGTACTGTTATCGTCAATTGGTTCCGATTCTCCATAACCTTTGGCAATCAAGCGGCTGACATTGATGCCCTTCGATACAAGATATTTTACAACCGATTCGGCTCTGGCCTGAGAAAGTAACAGGTTGGCTTTTTCATCGCCGTCGCTATCGGTATGTCCTGCAATTTCAACCCTTTGGTCCTCCTTTATTTTCAGTACTGAGACCAGATTATCCAAAGCCTTGAAAGACTCGGGGCGCAGCGTTGCCATATTCACATCGAAATGTACATCATCGAGGGTAACTGTGGAGGCTGGTTCGTAGCCGATAGTGATTTCGGCCTCATAGGTACCCTCTTCATTGCCCAGTTCCAATTGATTATATTCTTTTTCCTCGCCAAGGCCTATTATTTTGATATCATAAATATCGCCCTCTGGAAGTAAAATATCAAATCGACCCTCTTTATTACTGACTCCCTGAAAAGTTTTTTTACTGTTTAATCCTGTAAAATGAATGATATCGTTTTTGCGGATTTTGTCTTCCATATCGGTTACCAATACATGTACGAGCGCATTTTCCTCGTTAGCTTCGAGGTTTTGCGCAAATATTTGGGTTGATAAAAGTGCAATTGTTAAAATTAGCATTAAATTCTTAATCATAAGTCTTAGTTTTGCATTCAGATAATTACGTTCATAATACAAGTATGAATCCAAAGTTACAGAAACTGACAAAAAATATTTTCATTTTAATAATTCCAATGTTTTTTGGAGTGATTTTGCTGCAGGCCTGCTATCGCGAGCCTAAATTTCCCGATGCTGCCTTGAATAAAGAAAAGATGACAGCAATATTAGCAGATATTCATTTGGCCGAGGCCAAGCTGGCCGGCATGGGCAATAACAGTCAGGCACAGCGCGACAGTACAGCCGAAGTTTATTATGCCACCATCTTTAAGATTCACAAGGTAAAAGCTGAGGATTTCAATAGCAGTATGGAAGCCTATATGCAAAATCCCAAAGCCCTATCCGAAATTTATGAGAAGGTGTTGGAGAAATTACAGAAAGAACAGTCGGCCAATCTGAAAAAGAAATAGTTTCTATGCTACTTTTTAATTGCTAGCAAAGCGTAGACCATTGGAATTCGATTTCCCAAATGTTTTATTCTGAATTTTCCAGGTTCAAATTCCTCGGTATGCGCAAAACAGTTGTAGGGTGAATAGTCATATTCCTCAAAGGACTTAATGCTAAGCCCCTTTTTCAGCAGAGCGCCGAATATTTCGGCCAGACTGTGGTTCCAGCTAACCGTTTTTAAAGACAAATCTGCATTTTTATCGGCATAGGTACCGCTTTCGCTTTCTATGATTGGGCCTTCCTTGAAATAATTATATCCAACTTTATCGAAGTTGTCATCAAACATCCAGACAACAGGATGGAATTCTGCGAATACAAAACTACCACCCGGTTTTAAAAAGGTTTCAATTATTCCAGCCCATTTATCCAGGTCGGGTAGCCAACCAATGGTGCCATAACTGGTGAAAACAATATCGAACTGCTTATCGCAGAATTTTTCAAGTTCATAAATGTCGCAGCAGATAAATTCTGTATCTGAAGATGTTTCAATTGCTATTGTTTTCGCAGCTTCAATTGCTTTATCTGAAAAATCGACTCCAGTAACCTTGGCATCCAATCTGCTCATGGAAATCGAATCCTGCCCGAAATGACATTGCAGGTGCAAAATGCTTTTCCCTTGGATATCGCCTAAAATTTTCAGTTCAATA
This sequence comes from Saprospira sp., assembly GCA_044379045.1. Taxonomy (GTDB): domain Bacteria; phylum Bacteroidota; class Bacteroidia; order Chitinophagales; family Saprospiraceae; genus Saprospira. Next base: position 20,507 of record JBIPOO010000029.1, on the reverse strand, counting down.
TCATTCAGGGTCGATTTGCCTTTCAGAAAAGCCTCCTGATCGTAAAATTCAGATTTGATATGCGTATCCACTCTATTATTCCAGGACTCGCGGTTGATCTCGATATAATTTGTATCTGAATGGTTTTTTTTCATATTATCATTAACAAAAAAAGTCCGAACACTAGGTCCGGACAATGATTAAATTTTTACTTATTTGCTTTTGCATGGTCGGCCAAAAACTGCTGCAGACCAATGTCAGTAAGTGGATGTTTCAAAAGTCCCAATATTGCAGAGAGGGGACAAGTGACTACATCGGCGCCTAATTCGGCACAATGTACAATATGCAGTGGATTTCGAACCGATGCGGCAAGCACCTGTGTTTCGAAACTGAAATTCTGATAAATATTTACAATCTGTGCAATCAATTCCATGCCATCCCAACTGATATCATCGATACGACCAATAAAAGGGGAGAGGTATGTTGCGCCGGCCTTAGCTGCAAGAATTGCCTGGCCTGCCGAGAAAACCAAGGTGCAATTTGTTTTGATGCCTTTATCCGAAAAATAGCGGATGGCTTTAATGCCGTCTTTAATCATCGGAATTTTTACTACAATATTAGGATGCAGGGCAGCTAATGCTTCACCTTCTTTGATCATTCCTTCATAATCGGTGGCAATTACCTCGGCACTTACGTCTCCGTCAACAATATTGCAGATGTCGATATAATGCTGCATTACTGCGTTGTAACCGCTGATGCCTTCTTTGGCCATGAGTGATGGATTCGTGGTTACACCATCGAGAATCCCAAGGTCATTGGCTTCTTTAATCTGGTCGAGATTGGCTGTATCAATAAAAAATTTCATAGCTATTCTGATATGTTTTCGTTAAAAAATTGAATGTTGGCGCAAAGGTAGGAATTAGAGCGCAAAGATTTAGAGATTTGAAGCGGAAAGAGTTTTTAATTTGAAAATTTGATTATGTGCTAATTTGTAAAACCTTCTTTCGCAAAAATCTAATGCTTTTAAGCTCAGATTTTTATTTACCGTTAAAGCGTAGGTTTCAACCTACAGATATGCCCGGTACTGCCCTAAGCTATAGCGCTGTTACATTCACTGTCAATTTTTTCAAAGGGCTAAAGCCTTTGAAAAAATCTTTCCTCTTTCATTCTTTCATCTCCCCCTGACCCAGGTCATTTTTAATCACGGTATTTCACCTTTACTTTGTACTAATAACCTTAGCAGGTATTTTATAGTACCTGTTAACTGGTTAATAGCTACACTTTACTACATCGTACTACTCACTAAAAAAACTCAGCTACATGGACATCATCATCAGCGATCACAAAACCCTTGCCGATATCAAAAACGAATTCAATGCCCTTTTTCCGCATTTGAAACTCGAATTTTACGAAAAGAAACATTCCGGCGGGCATGGTTCCGAAGAAAGGTATCTTTACGACAGCCGACTAAAAATTGGAGTAGTGAAGAAAAAAGCCCATAGCGGCCACCTTAAAATATCCGGAGCAATGAAAACCGGCGCACTTGAACAAAGTTTCGAAGATTTGTACGGACTACATGCACAGCTATTTCGCCTGTCGGGACATATTTGGCTGCAAAGTACATCAACCGACAATTGGAGCCTGAACGAACAGGAGCTGCATGCTGCCGAAACAAATACAACTTTGTCTTACGAAAAAGACCTGCCCGATTGGGATTAAGTTATTTTTTAATGCTCCATTAACATAAAAGCTTGATATCTGCGCTGATTTCACGCGAAAAGCTATTATTTTTGTCATCTGTTTCAACATGTTTTTGGAACTGCTATGACTATGGACATTCTCGAAAAATTAAAACTACTCGAAAGCGAATCGCGAAAACTCGACCCCGAGTTTGAACAGCGGAATCATTGGAGAAAAGCAGTGGCCGATTATTCTGACCATTTTCTCGATAATATTGAGCAAATAAAGGCCTATGTGGTGAGCGAAGACAGGGGGCGCGATATTTACAATACGCCGATAGGCGAACCAAAAACTATTGAATCGCTGCTCGATGTGTTGGCATACAATGTTGACAGACCGGGTTTAAATCCTGCATCGGGCGGACATTTGGCTTACATACCGGGTGGCGGACTTTTTCCTTCAGCCTTAGGCGACTATTTGGCCGATGTGTTTAATCGCTATGCGGGAATGTTTTTCGGCTCACCAGGAGCGGTGCGCATGGAAAATCAGCTCATTCGCTGGCTTTCGGATCAAATGGGTTATCCCGAAACGGCAAGCGGCAACCTTAGCTCTGGCGGTTCAATTGCCAATATGACTGCAATCTGTACTGCCCGCGATTTTAAAAATTTAAAAGCTACCGATTTTTCGAAAGTTGTAATTTACAGTACAGCACAGGTGCATCATTGTGTGCACAAGGCCATTAATATGGTAGGACTGCGCGAAGCGGTGAAACATAAAGTGCCAATGGATGCTCTTTTTAGAATGGATCCGCAGGCACTTCGCAACCAAATTCTTGCCGACCTCGAGGCAGGACTCAAGCCATTTATGGTCATAGGCTCGGCGGGTACCACCGATGTAGGCGCTGTAGATCCGCTGGATGCAATTGCCGATATCTGTGAAGAATTCAAACTTTGGTTTCATGTCGATGCGGCCTATGGCGGTTTCTTCATTATGACAGACGAAGTGAAAACCCTATTCAAAGGTATTGAAAGGTCTGATTCCCTGGTAATCGATCCACACAAAGGCCTATTTTTACCTTATGGAACAGGTGCAGTGCTTGTTAAAAACGGACAGCAACTTTTTGAATCGCAGCACATGATGGCCAGTTACTTGCAGGATTCCTATCTCGATGTAGAAGAAGTATCGCCTGCAGACCTTTCGCCCGAACTGACTAAACATTTCAGAGGATTGCGGCTTTGGCTGCCACTGCAACTCTATGGAGTCGAAACTTTCCGGTCCGCTCTTTCAGAAAAAATATGGCTCACAAGATATTTTTACGAGGAGATTCAAAAAATTGAAGGATTTGAGGTTGGGCCTTATCCGCAGCTATCCGTCATGACTTACAGATTTGTTCCAAAAAGCGGTGATGCCAATGTTTTCAATGCCCGTTTGGTGGAGGAGGTACGGAACGATGGCCGTGTTTTTCTATCATCGACGATGATCGATGGTGTATTTTATATCCGTTTGGCTGTACTTTCTTTCCGCACGCATCTATCAACCATTCAGACCTGTCTGCAAGTACTCCGCGAGAAGCGTGCACTGCTGACAAAAGATTTTAATTGAAAAGCTAAATATATGTTTATTGACGATTTTTGGTCATTGATTGAGGAGAGCAGAGCCTTTGCCGGGAATGACCGCGAAAAACAGTTGGAATTTATTCGCAAAGAATTGGATGAAACAACTTCCGATATCATTCGCCGCTATTGCGTCTTTCTGATGGGTTTGTTAAAAAAAGCCTGTTCAGAGGATATGTGGGCAGCCTTTTATACCATGAATGGCGGCTACGAAGAATGGGGATTCGAAGACTTTCGCTATTGGCTCATTGCACATGGTCGCGATTTTTGGGAAAACACCCTTGAAAATCCAATTGAATTTTTACATGCAAATGTTCATATTGCTGAAGGTGAAAATCCCGATGTTACTTTTTATGGGTTTTGGTCCATATTTAAAACTGCCTACGAGCAAAAAAGCGGAGCAGAGTTGAACAACAGTCTGGATTGGGCAAAGGCCTATGAGGAAGTTCAAAAAGTAGAGCTTGAGCTCGAAAAAATTATGCGACCCAAGGCCAATAACTATCAGATTCGCAAACTTTATCCTGCCATGTATGAAAAGTTTTTTCAGCAGTATTATTATCTGTTGAAGATTTATCAGGAAAAGAAGCGGAATAGTTAATGTAAAACGTTTCGGCTCAGAACAGTACGTTATTGATTTGATCAAAGCATCCGAAAAAGCTGAAAGTGAAGAGATCCAAAACAAAAAGCTTAGTAAAAAGATGCGGTAAATTCTAGATTTTGTCTCGTAATTTAAATTGCTTTGTTCAACAATTTACACAAAATATTATGGCACTGAATTTAAACCTGGAAGTCGCTCAATAAAAATATAATTTAGCTCTATTCCTCCAATCCTTCCATCAGCTCCGTCAATTCACCAAGCATCATAGCTGTTGCCCCCCAGATTACTTTATCCGACAGGTGAAAATAGGGAACATCCTGTAATATTACGCCGCCATGAATTTCGATTTCTTTTCTTTTTCTGTTGGTAGGATCGAGTAGTTGAGAGATTGGCACTTCCACAATTTCTTCTACTTCGTTGCTATCGGGAAAAAATTCCGGTTCTTCTATTAAAAAGCCAATGAAAGGATGTACCAGATAATTGCTAACGGGAATGTAGACATGTGTGAGTCTGCCAAGGATTTCTATTTTTGCTTTTGGAATTCCAAATTCTTCTTCCGTTTCGCGCAGCGCAGTTTCCGCTTCGTCTAGATCATGTTCCTCGGCGCCACCACCGGGAAAACTTACCTGACGGCTATGAGCATAGGGTGATTCAGGCCTTTGCATCAGGGCCAGATGCCATTCGCTGTTTTTAGGATAAAAAAGTGCCAAAACACTTGCTTTCTTATGATTTTCGGGGACCTTAAATCTTGAATTTTCTCCGCCTGAGAGCTGGCGACTCAGCATTTTTTTCTGTGCGCTTTCGCCAGGTAATGGATTGTTCAAACGTTCTCGCAGGCTATGTATGAATTTTTGCATTTTTATAAATTTCAAATTACATTAAAATAAATTACAAATGTTGTATCTTCGGAATCGAAAAAGGGAATTATTCCCTAGTGTTTGGCAAATATAATGGATAACAGCGAACTTAATACATCAGATTTTGGCATTTTGGGCGGATTCGTTTCCGAGGGCGGCGATTTGGAAAGCAGGCTCGAAAATCTGTTTTACACCATTTTAGAAAATCTCAGGAATGATTGGGATTTAAACAACAGTGCCGATCTGCTGCTCACACTGTTTTTTTACAGAAGACTGCTTTGTATTGAAGAAAACGAATTATCTGTACAAATAAAAATTGAAAAAGAAGACAGGCAGATTTTGCTTGATACTTTCAGTTATCTTACCGCCCAAAACAGGGATTTTTCAGATTTTCGTTATGCCATCATCAATATTTCGAAACAGAATCCTATTCTTGAAAATATTTATGTACCGCTTTTGACTGCCTTGCAACAGGAGGAAAATCTTGAAAGATTAATAAAAATTTTTCACGGACTTAATGAACTTGATTTTTCCCTCAAAGCGTTTTCAACAGATGAATTTGGAAGTTTTTTTAATAAGACTTTAAATGCTGAGGTTGTTTGTTTTGACAATCAAAGAAATTATCTGGCAGGTCCGGATTTGATATATCGACTCCTTGCAAAACTTTCGAGACCGACTGATAATGAAATTTTTTTTGATCCGTCCGCGGGGCAGGGCTCTGTGTTGGTCGAATTAAACCGTGTCAAACCGAATCTAAAATTTTTTGCACAGGAAAAGGATCCCTATACATGGGCAATTTGCCGAATGAATTTGATTTTGAATGGGATTTATAATGTTGCACTCAAACAGGAAAATTGCCTTTTGAGCTCAAGCGAAGCAGAAATGGCGGATTTTGCAGTAGGGCATTTTCAGTTTGGACTTAGATTGGAAACCCGATTGATTAAAAACAGACCCTATATTTCAATTCCATTCGAAGTCACCCATTCGAATGAAACGGATTGTAACAATCTCTACATTCAGCAAATGCTTTATCGCCTTAAGGCAGACGGACGAATGATATGCCTATTGCCCGTTTCCGCACTTTTCCGCGAGGGTGAAGACCGCAAAATGAGAGAATACCTTCTGCGTCGAGACTGGGTTGAAGCTGTTATAACCCTACCTGCAGCAATGATGTATAACAGTTCCGTTCCTATGGCGTTAATAATCATCAATAAACAAAAGTCTTCGGAAAGGAAGGATAAGATTTTGTTTATAAATGCATCGGCTCTTGCATTGAACAGTAAATCTAAAATTTACAGCAGTTTAAGCGAGGCCCACCTGAACAGTATCGAGTCTGTATTTTGCAATTTTAAATACGGTGATGAAGTGTTTTTGAGTCAGCATGTATCAGTTGCTGAAACCGAAAAAGTACTGGCCAATAAATCAAATTTGAATGCAAAACAATATGCTGCACCTTTTATTAGGGAACTTGAGCGATTATCGGAGCAAGGCAACCTGATACAGCTTGCAGATATTTTTAAAAATGCTTCACCTGCTTTATGGGTCGATAAGTCTGATCTTACTTTGTTGAATTTGCCATTTGTTTCGAAAGAGTATATAGCTCAGAGTTTTGCAGATTATCAATTACAACCCGAACGACTAAGAAAATTTAGTGAACAGTCGGAACTTGAAGGTAGGCTTATCAGAGAATCGGTTTTGATTGTAAATCCCGATAATAATAAAATCAGGCTCAGTTTTTTTGAATTCAAGGGTCAAGCATTGTTGATTAGTCGCGAACTGCTTGCCTTTGCAGTTGATGAGTCCCTTATTTCAATTGAATATCTGGCTTTGCAGCTGCATACGTTGCTATTTGCACAGCAGTTCAATATGTTTAAAACCGACCACGAAGCCGATACTCCAGACGAAACTGTATTTGCTGAATTAAAAATTGAACTGCCTTCGCTCAATGTTCAGGAAAAAATTATTCGCGAAAGGAAATTACAGCTCTTGCAGGAGGAAGAACAAAAGGTAGAAAAACTGCGCCAAAGGTTGAATCTCGATAAACAGGAGGCTCAGAATAAACAAAGCCGAATCATATCCTCGCTGCACCATGAATTGGGCAACCGCTTGCCTGCAATTCTAAATGAGTTTAAAAATTTAAGAGACTATATTAAAGATAAGGCCGGTTCGAATGAAAAAATTGAATTAAATGAAGCTATTTTTCCATCTTTCGAAGAGGAGATAGAAGACAGCGGAGCAGATAAATTGGGGCAGGTGCTGCAGCGGATTGAAAGCATGCTCATTCAGAGTATCTCGGCCATTGATGCAGCAGGTAATATTGTCAATGCAGAGCGGGAAAGGATGAATCTTGAATATATCGACTTAATCGAATTTTTGGAAGATTTTGCTAAACTTTACAGTGCCGATAAAGGTTTTAACATCAGTATTGATGCAGTATCGGATGAAAAAGACAGGAAAGAAGCCCTGAAAACGCTCATCGATCGCAGTCAGATGACAACTGCACTAAGCAATCTGATAGAAAATGCCAAAAATCACGGTTTTAAAGACAGGAAAAAATACAGGGTTAATTTCAGAGTAGTGCAATCGGAGGATAAAAAAGAACTGATTATTGAATATAAAAACGACGGTAGAGCATTTCCAAAAGAGTTTTCTTTCAATGATTATATTAGTTACGGGCAGTATGCCGGCGATAGTGGAAATACAGGAATTGGCGGATATCTGATTCATCAGATTATTGAAAATCACGACGGATATCTGGTGTTAAGAGACAAAATTGAAAAACATGATCCTTTCAAAGTGCAATTCGAAATAGTATTGCCCTGCAGAAAAATATAAGTCAATCTAAGATGATTAAACAACGTAAAAAACCCATTCAGGTATTACTAATTGACGATGATGAAGCGCTTGCTTCCTCTTTGGCAAACCGCGCCCGGAGATATCAGGTGCTCATTAATTACAAGACAAATTTCAAAGAAGGTTTCGAGGAACTGATGAACAATAGTCGATATCAGGCCGTAATTTTGGATGGTAAGGCCCCTATGAGTGCCGATCAGACAAAGGGAACCGAGGCCGAAAACTTTGTGCATGAAGCAATTTTAAAACTCAAAGAGTTGGAACTGGTACATCAACGCGTTGTTCCCTTTTGTGTTCATACGGCCTGGTATGTACAGTTAGAAGCCGGTTTGAGAAACCGTGCAAGGATATTTGATAAAAAGAAAACAGCTGTTGACGATGCTGTGATGGAAGAAATGTTCGATTATCTGCACGATGCAGTTGCTGAATTGGAAGATACCAAAATAAAACTGCAGCATCCTGAGATTTTTGAGTTTGCCGAAAAGTACCTCGATGAAGAAGACAATGCATTTTTGATGAACCTACTCTCCTCAAAACCATCACCCAAAAGGGAGGTGATTCTTGAGAGACTTGCATTTGTAAGACGTCTCGAAGAGTCTTTGCTCAATGTTTTTTGCCGCGAAGTGCTCAAGGTAGATCCGGTTTTGTATGGTCTAGACGGACAATCACGTACAAAAGATTTGATAGAACTGATAAAAGTACGTAAATTAGCACCCATGCATGTTTCATTTCTGACCTACGTTATTTACGCAACGCTCAGCACGATAGTACAGCACAAGGCGCCCGAATCGAGTGAATACTACAACTACCCTCTGACGCCTTACACCCTGCTAACCTTTGTGGGCGGAATGCTGGAAATTATACTTTGGGTGCGTGAAAGTATCGAAAAAGGACCTAGGGAAGGAAGCATTATGCACGATTTTACAGCACCACAACCAAAACAAAACAGAAAAGAATAAAAATTATGGAGTTCATCGAATACTCGGTGGCAGACAGGGTAGCCACCGTCACACTCAACCGTCCCGACAAACGTAATGCGTTCAATGAAGGTCTTGTAAGCGAATTGCGCGATGCCCTTGTATCTGCCGAGCATGACAATAATGTCAAAATTATCCGGCTTAAAGCCAATGGTCAGGTATTCAGCGCAGGTGCCGATTTAGCCTATCTTCAAAAAATGCAGGCATATTCGAATGAGCAAAACATAGCAGATTCGACGGAGTTAGCGGCACTTTTTAGGTATATTTATACCCATCCGAAAATCATTGTAGCTCAGGTCGAAGGACATGCAATTGCTGGTGGTTGCGGACTTGCAACACTTTGCGATTTCTGCTTTGCGGTTCCGGAAGCAAATTTTGGTTACTCCGAAGTTAAAATTGGCTTTATTCCTGCCATTGTTATGGTTTTTCTGCTTCGAAAAATAGGGGAGGGCAAGGCCAGAGAACTGATGCTGACCGGAAAACTTATAAATGCTGATGAAGCAAAACAGATTGGTCTGATTAATGCTGTATTCAGTTCCGATAAAATTGAGGACGAAGTGAGCAACTTTATCCAAAAAATATGCGTTGAATGTTCTGCTGAGGCTTTAGTAATTACTAAATCAATGATCGCTGAGGTTCAGCAAAAAACTGTAGAAGATGCCTTGAAATACGCTGCCGAAATGAATGCCTATGCCCGAACCACCGCAGACTGCAAAAAAGGAATTGCTTCATTTCTTACGCGTGAAAAATTAGTCTGGTAATATTTATTTTAATTTTAATATCATTGAAAATGAAAAACTTAATCAATTTATCGCTGCTTTTATTTTTGACATTGTCAACATATATTGGGGTATCGGCCCAAAAAACAATGTCGGACGGAACGATTACCTATGATCTGAAGCTAGATAAGGATAATCCAATGGCCAGTATGTTAAATGGTACCAACATGGTACTTTCTTTTAAAGGTTCGCTGATGAAAACCTCAATTAACGTTATGGGCGGAATGATGTCGATGAATATTGTTATGGATAACGCTTCAAAGAAAGGGGTGATGTTGGTTTCGGCTCCAATGATGGGCAAAAATATGGCGGTTGAAATGACCGAAAAAGATTTTGCAGATGCTGAAAAGAAGCAGAAAGAAAATCAGTCAAAGTCGAAAGTAACTTACAACAAAGGCAGTAAAAAGAAAATAGCTGGTTACAAATGTTATCAGGCAACTGCAAAGATAGACGGTATGCCAGAGGGAGTCATTCTCTATCTGACTGATAAAATTAAACCAATAGGTCAGTCGCAAATTCAGAATCAGATTCCTGGTCTCACTGGCTTTCCTTTAGCTTTCGAAGTTAAACAGGCGGGCATGAAAATCCTTTTCGAAGCATCGAAAGTTGATAAGTTAGCACCCTCAGATAAGGAATTTGATATGACCATTCCTGAAGGATTCGACAAAGTAACTATGGAAGAAATTCAGGGTATGGGTGGCCTAGGTTTTGGCATGTAATTCGCTAGTTCTTAGTAAAACAATTTAATATGAAACAACCATTCTTTTTTTTAGCTTTCATGCTTTTAACTGTATTTGGATATAGCCAGTTATTGCCTTCAGCTTCAACGGCAGCAACAAAGCCAAATATTATTAAAAACGGTACGATTTATTATACGCTTAATGTAGAGAGTGAAGATCCTCAGGCCAAAATGCTCAATAACTCTACCTTTGAATATGCTTTCAGTGGTAAAGACAGCAAGATTGCAGGTTTGGTTTTGGGTGGATTATTTAGTGGCAACATGATTGTTGACGGTGTTGCCAATAATGGTCTTGCTTTGATGAGCGTAATGGGTCAAAAAAAAGCTATCCGTATGACTCCTGCCGATATTACAAAGGCACAAAATTCCGCTGCTAATATGAATTCGGTAAAAATAACACCTATCGCCGGAACTCAGAAAGTAGCTGGGTATAACTGCAAAAAAGTAATGATTACAGATCCGAATAACCCTGCTACACAGACCATTGTTTATGTCTGCAATAATATTGCTCCTGAATCGGGAGGAATGGTGGATGAAATGATGAAAAAAATCAATGGTTTTCCTTTAGGCTTCGAAGTAATTTCGAATGGTAATAAAATTAAAATCTTAGCAACTGAGGTGTCTACCAAAATGCCTAAAAAAGCCGATTTTAAACAAGTTGTGCCTGAGGGTTATGAAGAAACTACTATGGAAAAACTTAGAGAGGAATTTGGAGGAGCTGCAGGCGAGTAATCTCTCTGAAAAGTTTTTTCTGTTTTTTGAAACTAAATGCCAAATATGATTGTAATCATTATACATATTTGGCATTTTTCTTTAATTTTAATGTTAAGAAATTGTTACCTTTATGTCAATTTAAAATAAACTCTTCTTCCTTAGTTTAATTTTATGTGAACTCCGTAAAATCAAAGCCATGATCAGATCTCTGTTTTTATCTGTTTGCGCCTTTTTTTTCTTTGCAGATTTCAAGGCCAATGCGCAGAATTTTATACCCAATTTTACCGAAGGTTTTATTGTTTATGAAATAAAATCGGCAGGTAATTCCAACATTCCAGAACTTTTCAAGGAAACAAGTCTAACCTTTTATTTAAAGGGAAATCAATCAAAACTCGATTTGAAAATCCTTGATGGTTTTGCCAAAGTTCAAATCATTGAAAATGAGTCATCTGATAATGTGGCACTAATAGATATTCCAATGTTAGCAGAGAAAAGTAGCATTTGTCTGAGCCAGTGCCCTGAAATATTCTCAGGGCTCACTGTTTCGACAAAAATTAACAGAGTACCCAAAAAGAAAGATCAAATAGAAATTTATAGAAAGGATAAAAGCAGATTTTTAGGAAAATCGGCTTACAAAGCAATTGTACCAATTGTTGGGTCTAAGTCTAAGGCTTCGATGTATCTGTCCGATAAATTGACGGTAAAAACTCCAAAATTTATTCATAATTTCCTGGACGAATTACCTGCCCTACCATTGAGTGCTGAATTAACCATACTTGGAGAAAGAGTCATTATTACAGCCAAGGAAATTCGCAGAACAAAAATCAACGATAAGGTTTTTGAATTGCCAAAAGATTACCATCAGAAAACTGCTGCAGAACTTAAAAGTGAAATTGAGAAATTCTGCGGAATGGGTGACGAAGGCAAAGGGATCTGAATCTTTATAAAGAATAGGTTAATACAAAAAAATCCCGACATCAAATTTTGGTGTCGGGATTTTTTTGTTTATGTTTTTTTTATCTATTCAGCTGTAAGGCCTGGGCTACTTCGCCGCAACGTTCTGTCAAAATCTTCATCACATTTTTTTCGAACTGTGTACGCTGTTCACGTGGCAATTTTCTGACAGCTTCCTGCACCTCCTGCATTTTAATACATTCCTGAGTTTTGCGTAGAGATACCAGGTATTCACCCTTAGCTTTTTGTTTTAATTCATTATCCTTTGCTTCCTTGTAATTGTTGGCAGCAGCAACAAGATTATTTTCTCCAGCACAAGTACAGTAGCGAGCCGCAACTACATCTGCAGAAATATCTCCCACCTTATTTATTGAGCCAAAGCCCAATAGCGCAATTAGAACAGTTATTATTTTCATATTGAGTAATTTATTTAAAGATCAAAATTATAAAAAAAATATAGATTAAAAAAGCCTCTTATTGTTTGCCGCCGTGAATGATGTGTATATTTCCTTTGAGTGGCTTTGGAGCAGGGCAATCGATACAACTCAGATTTAAAATACAAGTGTAAAAGTACACATCTTCAGCAAGTAATTTCCCACTTTTCTGATCAGTACCATTCCAGCCAATTTCGGGATTATTTGTCTCGAAAACCAATTGTCCCCATCGGTTGAAAACTTTGAAATCGACGCTACTGATAAAGCGATAGGGTAGACAGGGGCGGAATGCATCATTGGCATTGTCGCCATTGGGCGTGAATACATTAGGCAATTCATAAAATGGGCAGTTGTCGGTCTGTACGATTGCACTTGGGACACTCTCGTTTCCTCCTGCACTTCCTTCAATAGAGTCGACAGCTGTGACATAGTAACAACCTGCCAGATTTCCGCCTGCGGGCTGATGCTGAAAAACAGTGTCTGATAAGTTTGTAAACTCCATCACCAATTCATACTGTCCATTGCAGAAAGGTGAGAAATAAAGACGATAACCAGCCACATCCAGGGCACAGGTATCATCCGATTTGCGCCAGCGAATTTCATTGAACATCATATTGGCTTCCATGATAAAACCTTCGCACAGACCGCGGTTTTCATCATTTGCATTGTCGCTGAAGCGCTCACAACCCGAAACAGATGCAACTGCGATTGGAGGACAAGGAGCCAGTGTATCAAGCGGTGTGCCGCAGGCAATTTGAGATTTGTTATACAATGGGTCGGGAATGCCTGGGATACCGTAAGAACCGATACTTTTTACATAATAGCAGTAAGTTTCCCCGTTGTTCAGTCCGGTATGGGCGTAATTAAGATTTGTCACGGTATCCAAAACGCTGAAGGTTCCACTTCCAGTAGGTGTTTCAAGATATACAACATAACGATTGTTCGTCCATGGTACATTATATGTCCAACTCAGGTCATTCGTTCGGTCGGTAGAACCTACCGTTAGAAATACAGATGAAGCCACACTGGTAAAGCCAAGTGTATCACCATTTGAGAAAAAGGCAACGCGGTAGCTGTATGGATTTCCCTGGCTGTTGAGTCCCAAATCAACAACCTCAGTTGTGGCCCCCATTGCAGTATAACTATTGTATACAGGTGAGGTATAAACCGGTGAAAGTTGAAAATTCGACCCCGACATGTCATCCGATCTAAAAAGCTCGTATCGGTATGGAGGAAGGTTTATGAGCGTATCCAGTTCATCCGCCTGTGGTCTTGCCCACCTTACTAATATTTCGCCATTCGTCAGGTTGGTAGTTTCAACATCCACATTGGTAATCAAAGGCAAATCCTGGGCCATTTGAACACATTTTTCGGCTGATGGTTTTCCCGAAATTGGACTGTGGAAATTACTTGTACCTGCCAGCGGGGTTGCAAATTCAGCTAAAACCCTGTAACTGTAAATTGCCCCAGGCTGAACTGTGTTGTCATCATAAACATAAGAACCAGCTACTGGACTTGTGACAAGATTGCCAAAGTTAAGCATAGTGTAGCCTCTTCCTGCAAGTCCAACTTCGCAAGTATCCGGAACAAAACCATCGCAGGTGTTTTTTCTCCAAACCGTAAATCCCAGGAAATTTGGTGAGCCGGTACATGCGTATGGGCTATTCCAGCTTAGTCGAACATTTCCGGCAGAAACATTAGTCTGCAGGTTTTGAACCGGAGGACCAATGACTCTGATAAGCACTACCCTGAATGCAGCCAGCGAGGCATCGACCTGACCACCATTTGTAGTATAGGTATCGCGTGCTTTAAAAACTAGCTGATAGGGCTGTTGTTGTATGTGAGCGCAATTTGTCTGCCAGCGGAATGTTGCATTTAGTGGTGAAAATCCCGATGAATTAGGAAATGTTGCTGGGGAGCTGCTCAAAACCAAGGGACCTCCTGTGGCTGTAAGCGTAATGAGTTGTTGCGGCAAATCCGAGTCGGTTGCAATGACATCGAATTCTATGAGTGTACCCGCTTCAACACAGATTTCCTGTGGAACCTGCAATTGCGGCGGAGTGTTTTGGGCATCTCTGATTTCGATTTGAATGTCTCGCACAATTCCGCCAAGGTAGAGTCCATTTCGGTACGATTTTACAAGAATGGCAATATTGTATTCGCCGGCAACTTGTGGAGCATTCCAAGTAAATAAACCGGTTCTAACATCAAAACTGTAAAGATTATTCGGGCCGGGTCCAATATCTGTAACCAATTGGTAGCCAGGAACTGGAGTTGCCACATTGCTCGCAGGTACTATCAGTTCATAAGCGACACTATCTCCGTCGGGGTCGTAGCCATTGGGTGTATGTTGAAATATTTGACCAACGACACCAAAATCTATAGGTGGTTCAAGTAGGATAGGAGAGCTGTTGTTGCCAAAAATCGATGTAGCAAAAAGAAAGACTTCCGTTTGCAAATAAAACTCGACATTTACTGAGTTTCCTCCATTGATATTCAGGATATTTTCATTTCTGTTTGGATCCTGCATCCACATGATGTAAGGCTGACCACCAGGGTTTGGCCCAGGATATGTATGCGTGGCAATGTACTCGTTCCTTCTGATATCGGGGTGGACCATTACAAAGTTATTCCTTGGAATAGTATTCAGTGAGCCATCACCCCAATGTATCTCAAGCGAGGGTCTGTCGGCATGTATAGCTTGTCCACTTATCTTAGTGTAGGTAGTAATCTTTACCTCAATGGAAAGTGGCCCAATTTGTCGATAGGTTATTTCTCCTGCCCTGTTATGGGTAGCAAATGCTTTGTTTGAAACGCTGAAAAGTAAAATCAGCAGGGTATAAAAAAAGTATCTTTTCATATTTATATGGTATCCGTCCGCTAAAATAACAAAAAAAAACCTAAAACTGTTTTTTTTACATGCTTTGTTATAAAACGTGATAGATATCTATTTTGGTGGGTCAAAATTCAGAAACTATTTGAGATTATCGCTCAGTTCATCGACAATACTCATACTCAATGCAATTTCGTCCATAAATTGTTTCAGTATTTCTTCCTGATTATCAATGAGGCTCTTGTGTAAGGATACCTTCATCATGTCGCGGGAAAATGGGATCGCAACATATACTTTGTTTTGAATAAATGCGAAGCTGGGCGTAATTTTCCAACGTTCAAAAATGTCGAGCATTGATTCAAGCAAGCTTTGACTCAAAAGGCGCTCTGCTTCAATTTCTTCGGTAGTATAAACAACAAAACGCTTTTCGAATTCCGGATGATTCTCTAAGTAAATCATCGATCCATTTTGAGCAAGTGAACCTAAATTTTTTTGAATAAATTTACCAAAACTGCCGAATAATTTTTCTGCGGTATCTGGCAAAACATATGTTTCGCCGTATGAGTTTTTGTTGGCAGTGATGATCATAAAAAGACCTTTAAAAATTTGAGTAGTATTGGTGTTGGTTCGGGATTGACCATTACTGTATGAGGTCGACTGCGTTCTTCTTTTAACGTCAAGTTCCGACATTTCAAAGCCAATACCTTTGTAAACTCCTTTAAAGTAGTCCTCCCCATTGTAAATATTGAAATTTGAGCTAAAGATTTGCGCCCTGTTAAAATCTGTTCGATCTATGCATCTTTCTCCTTGATAGCTTACTGTAGGCATCATGCTTTCTACAATCCTTTTAAGCACATTCGACTTGAAATGTGTTTTATATTCTTTTTGACGTTTAGAGGATGTTAATGCAAAAATTATTAACGCACCAACTATAGAAATAATCCCAACTACATAAAATAAAACATAACCAAGTGTGCCCAATCCAAGGCAAATTAGTCCAACAATAATTGCAATGATTGTAATTATAACACCTTTTTTGTAGGCAGCAGCTTTTTCTAAGCGGAAGTCTTCGCTCTGTCTGAGTACAGAGGATAGTTCTTGTCTGATTTCTGATAAATTTTTCATAGGATTATTGGCAATTTTTAGTTATTGATTTGATTTCTTCAGGAGTAATAAATTTATGTTTGTTACCCCAGGAATTGAGGGTATAATTTAAAATATTGGCTATCTCAATATTGCTCAAATGTTGAATTGGAGGCATGACATTTTCGAATTCAATTCCCTTGACAATGATTTTACCTTTCATCCCTTTTGTTATCCAACAAGCAGCATTAGGACCGGCAGCAATAAAAATTTCAGCACCTGAAAGAGGAGGAATAAGTAACTGAAGTCCTTCCCCATTTTTTCCGTGACAACCAGAGCAATGTTTAATATAGAGCTTTTTCCCTTCGGGATACTGTTCTATTTGAGCACATGCTGATAGCAGTAATATTAACAAAAATAGGAATAATTTCATTGCATTATTTACTTTTCTTTGAGTAAAATGGCAATATCTTTAATTAGTTCATCAACTTTTTTAGGGTCAGTACCATCATACAAGCCTCTTATTTGTCTTTTTCTGTCGATAAGGGCTATTGCGCCGCTGTGATCGAAACCTCCCTGGGCACCTGGGTCTTCCATTGCCGAAAGTAGGTATTGAGCAGCCATAGCCGTCATTTTTTCATATTTTCCGGTGAGTAAATGCCAGTTGCCGGGTTTAATATTCATTCTGTTGGCGTACCAGGCAAGACGGCCGACCGTATCTGTTTTAGTGTCGATGCTGTATGACAATATAACAAAATCTTCGGTTTTTTTGTACTTGCTGTAAACGCGCATCATTTCTTTTTTTACTATTGGACAAATAGTTGGACAGGCCGTAAAAAAGAAATCGGCTATATAAACCTTCCCCTCTATAGTTTTTTCCGTGATGACTTTTCCCTCCTGATTTTTGAAGCTAAAATCGCCTATTGTGTGAAAAGCAGTATCAATTACTTTTTTACCATGCTCCTTTTTTTCAATCAATGTTCTTTCGCCTAATATGGGAAGTTTTTTTGAATTGTAGCCGCAGGCTGTGATGCTAAATAAAAGCATAAAATATAAAAATCGCATTGCCATATTTGTTTTATTTATGATTGTTTTTCAAAAAGAGTTCAGCCTCTCCAATGCCCTCAAGCATCAGTTTTGCAACTCGATCAATATTTATTTCTTCTGCACTCAAGTAATCGAGCAGCTCTTTTTCTGATTTATTTTCGTAGAATTTATTGTCAAGGTGCAAATTTTTAAAATCTCTCATCCAGTCGAACATGGCGTCATGCCCCGATTGAAGGACTTGAAGCAAATTCAGTATTTTTTCTTTTTTTGCGCTGTCTTTTTCAGTTTCGAGTATTTGCCTCAACGTTTTTAAAAGTTTCATAATGTCTTTGTCCTTTGGCATTACTTCATCGTGTTTGGCAACAACCAGTTTATAAAGCGAATCAACTTTTGGATTGAGTTTTATATCTTCAGAATTCGAATTATTTGAAGATTGGCTACAGGAAAAAAGGACTAAATAAAATAAAATAGAAAAAGCCTTAAAAAGCTGCATTGGAATTTTTTTGAAATGTTTTTTTGAAATAATTAAAAGTCTAGCGTAAGTATTTAATTTTACAGCACAAATTTCGATAAGAAAAGCCCAAAATCAAAGCAATTAAAATTAATATTTACAAGTTTCCTTATATTATGAACAGAAGAGCCAAAAAGGTGTCCGAATCGAAGACTATAATGTCAGAAATGATTATGCCAAACGATACCAACCCAATCAATAATCTGATGGGGGGAAACCTGATGCGTTGGATGGATATTGCTGCAGGTATTTGTGCCGGTAAACATTGCGAAAAATATGTAGTTACAGTCACTGTAGATTCGGTCTCTTTCCAAAAACCCATTCCCCTCGGTGATGTCATCACCATTGAATGTTCGGTAACAAGAGCTTTCAGCACTTCTGTCGAGGTGTATGTCGAAGTTTTTTCATCTGATATTAAGGGTGGAAACAGTCGACGTTGTAACGATGCTTACTTCACCTTTGTAGCAGTTGAAGACGATACCAAAAAACCCTGCGACGTTCCCGAAGTTCTCCCACTCACTGCCGAGGAACACAAAAGATTCAATGAAGCCCTGCTCAGACGGCAACTTAGATTATTACAAGCCGGCAGACTAAAACCAGAAGAAGCTCCAGAACTTCGTGAATGGTTTTTTAAGCAAAATAATTGATGCAGGTCAGTTTTCAACGAATAGAGGATTCTGTATAATGAGTTCTGTCATTTGAGTTAAAAATACATGGATAATTTGTCATGTTTAGTCAATAAATTTTTTATTTTTGACTCAGTAAGACCTTGTTTTGGATTTATTAAGCAATAGCAAATTTTAAAAAATGGCTCTTAATTAACATATTAGCCTGATTGATATTTGTTTTACTAGTAGATTTCGAACATTAACACTATTTTCTTTCTGCGGAAAACTGTAACTAGTTTAATTGACTTTCGGTTTCTCAGGAAGAAAAAAACCACATCTATGACATTAAGAAATATTCTTGGAAAACTTTTCGTTTTCAAAGTCGCCTTGCTGTCGATACTGACTTCAGGCACATACGCTCAAACTACTTTAATATTTAATTCCGCTGGTTCAGCTGTTTGGACAGTACCATGTGGTGTGAGTTCGATTACGGTTGAAATTTGGGGTGCTGGTGGTGCCGGAGGAGGGTCGCTTGGACAAGGCGGTGGTGGCGGTGGCGGAGGCTGTTACAACAGTCATACCATAGCAGTTACACCGGGTCAAAATTTCAACTACACTGTCGGATTGGGAGGAGTGGGAATGATTGGCATGAACGGCGGAAATGGTCAGGCTTCAAGTTTCGATGTTTTTAGCTCTGGCGCTGGTCAAGGTGCTTTATTTGGAAACCTGAGCCCCGGAAATGGTGGATTGGCTTGTAACGCGGGTTTGTCTAATGGTGCTAATGGTACGAATGGTTCTACAAGCAGTGGTGGCAATGGCGGAGCCGGAGCAAACGGCGGTACAGGTGGCATCGGCGGAGGGCTTGTTGGTGCATCTGGTCAAATTCCCGGCGCCGGCGGTGGAGGTGGGCTTTTTGATGGCATTTCGCAAGGAACAGGTGGTAATGGAGCAAATGGTCAGATTCGTATCACATACAATCAAACTCCTGCCGCGCCTACAATAAGTGCAAGCGGACCAATTTCATTCTGCAGCGGCGCATCCGTAACGCTTACATCCTCTGCTGCTCCAGCCTTTCTATGGTCTAACGGTGCTACAACACAGTCAATCAATGTCAATACAGGCGGAAGTTATACTGTTTCAATTACCGATTTGGGTTGCACTGTTGCATCTGCACCTTTAAGTATTACAGTAAATCCTATTCCAACTGCCCCTGTTATCGATTCCTTTTCACAGCCAAATTGTAATCAACCAGGTATAGTATATTTTTCCGGACTTCCAGCTGGAAACTGGACAATCACTGAGTCGCTTAATGGAGGTTTTGTAAATGGAACTGGAACAACCGGCATTTTTCCGAATCTCGATCAGGGTACATATGCATTTACCGTTACAAGCGATTCCGGCTGTTCTTCAATACCTTCGCTGCCAGTTACACTAAATCCACCTGTACAAGGTCCTGTGTTGGAAATTTCTTTCGATAATGTATATTGTTTTGGAGATTCTATTGGTTTTATAACAGTAACCATCGCCGGCGGTACCGATCCAGTAAGTTTTGTTTGGTCAAATGGAGCAACAACCCTCAATCAGTTTAATCTTGTTGCAGGAACATACAGTATTACTGCTACAGATGCAGTAGGATGCTCTGTCACATCTGTCATTGAAATTACGCAACCTGCAAGTGCACTCAGTGTGACTTTGACAGGGAATAATGTCCTTTGTTTTGGCGATCCCGGGTATGCCTTTGCTTTGGCAACTGGTGGCACCCCAGGCTATTTTTATAATTGGTCTAATGGGGGTCAAACAGCTGCTTTAAATAATTTGAGTGGGGGAGTTTATACAGTCACAGTTAGTGATGGCTTTGCCTGCGAAGAAATAGCTTCCATAACCATTACAGAACCCACAGCTCCACTGCTGGTAAATTTGAACAGTCAAACCAACATAATTTGTTTCGGTCAGCAAGGCTCAGCGACAGTGTCAGCTACTGGCGGAACAGGATCTTACATTTACGATTGGTCAGACGGACAAAGCGGGCCCACCGCAACAGGACTTTCAGCCGGTGTTTATATTGTTTCAGTGACCGATGACAACAATTGTGTTAGTACACGAAATGTAACAATTACAGGGCCATCTGCTGCACTTAATTCAACTGTGAACAGTCAGACCAATGTTCTTTGTTTTGGTGCAAACAGCGGAGCCGTTTCTGTGTCAACAAGTGGTGGTACCTCACCTTATAGTTTCAACTGGTTAACTG
>JBIPOO010000174.1:0-8134 GCA_044379045.1 Saprospira sp. | reverse complement strand
CGAATCGTCAAAAAATTAGGAATTTACTGGTTTTGATATCAAGAATATTAGTCCTAGCTTTTTTGGTGTTTGCTTTTGCACAGCCCTATTTAAGTAAAAAAGGAGGTCCCCAAAAAGAAGGCAACAAGGATGTAAGTATTTATTTCGATAATTCCTTTTCGATGTCGGCCGAGTCTGATGATCAGCGTCTTATAGAAAAAGCAAGAAATAGGGCAGAGGAAATACTGGAAGCTTATGGTCCAAATGATAAAATTCAGATTTTGACCACCGATTTCGAAGGCCGCGATCAAAGGTTGCTAAGTAAAGAGGATGCACTGTCTCGATTAAAGGAAATTCAACCCGGTTACAGTGTTAAAAACCTTTCAAAAGTCATTGCAAGACAAAAGCAGGCACTGCAGTCAGGGGTGAATAATGTCAAAGAAATCTATGTTATTTCAGATTTTCAGAAAAATAATATCGATATAAATAACTATCAGGATAGTATTTACAGACTGAATCTAATTCCACTCAGTGCAATTCAAAATCGAAATGTTGGAATCGATACAGCTTGGTTTGAGGCGCCGGTATTGTCGCTTAATGAGCCTAATGCCCTTGTGGTGAAAATTAGAAATTTTTCTGATGTTGAAATAACCAATTTAAGGGTTTCATTGACCTTAAATTCAGAACTTAGACCGGGAGGTACGCTCACAATTCCGCCAAGAACAGCTATCCTCGATACTTTGAATGTTACAGTTACCAAAACAGGTTGGTACGAAGCCAAACTTAATGTCACCGATTTTCCGGTCGAATTTGACAATGACTATTACATGACTTTTTATGTCAAAGAAAAAGTGAATCTGCTCGAAATTCATGGCGGCACTGCAAATCGCTTTGTACAGGCAGGTTTCAAAAATAATCAGTACTTTATTGTAAATAATTCCTCTGCCAATCAATTGGATTATTCAAAACTAAAAAGTTATGACCTGTTGGTTTTGAGTGATTTGAATAACGTTTCATCGGGTCTTGCCTCTGAACTAAAAACTTATGCCGAAAACGGTGGTAATGTGTTGGTTTTTCCAGGAAAAGATGCAAAATTAGATGATTATAATGCCTTCCTCAATTCATTTAATGCTAATCAGCTTGGCGCATTAGATAAAAGGCCAAGGATGGTTTCTTACATTAACTTTCAGGATTTTATTTTCTCGGATGTTTTTCAGGATAAAAAAGACAATCTGAAATTGCCTTCAACTAAAGCCAATTATAAAATTGCACAAAAGGCCTCCGCTGCCGAAGAGGTACTTTTGAGATACCGCGATGGAGCTACTTTTATGGGTAAATATAATATTGGCAAAGGGCATTTATTCCTGTGCGCAGCACCTTTAGACACAGATATTTCCGATTTGGTACAAAATGGTGAAATTTTCATTCCTATGTTGTATCGCATGGCACTTTCGTCGGGCAATACTCGTAGTCTGGCTTATTTTATTGGAAAAGATAATCAGTTGGAATCGGAGAATACCAACAATTCTAATGAGGCAGTTTATAAAATAAAAGGCGAAGGTGGTGAATTTATTCCCGAACAGCGCCGTTTAGGTAGCCGATTAAATTTGGGTATCAACAATCAAGTAAAACGATCTGGTTTTTATAATCTCTTTTTAAATCCTGCCGAGATTTTAGATAAGTTTGCTTTTAACTATGACCGCAGAGAATCTCAAATGGATTTTTACGCTTTGAACGAATTGAAAAAGAATTTTGGAGAAGCAGTTACTGTGCTCGATGGTACCTATGCCCGCGATTTTAAAAACATACTTGCCGGTGAGAAAAAAGGTACCCCAATGTGGAAGTATTGTCTCATTTTTGCGCTGATTTTTCTCCTAATTGAAACCTTGTTGCTCAGATTATGGACTGATAAAAAAGCTGCGGTGCCTAGCGAAGCAAAGGTTTAAAACATTTTAAAAAATTAGTAAGCTGTGAATGACAATTCTATCAGCCTAAACAAATACATCAGCGAAACAGGCATCTGCTCGAGACGCGAGGCCGACCGCTGGATTGAAGCCGGCAGAGTTAAAATAAATGGAAAAATAGCAAATAAGGGCAATCGTGTTTTTGATAAGGATCTGGTCACCGTCGATGGTAAGCCCTTAAAATCGAAGCCAAAAACTGTTTTTATCGCCTTAAATAAACCTGCAGGCATCACCTGTACTACCGATCAGTCAGAGAAGGACAATATCATCGATTTTGTTGGGCACAAGGAACGTATATTTCCAATTGGTAGATTGGACAAGGCCTCGACGGGTTTGATTTTTCTAACCAATGATGGCGATATTGTCAATAAAATCCTGCGTGCCGAAAATAACCATGAAAAGGAATATATCGTGACCGTTGACAAGCCTGTCAACGATCGATTTATTAAAAGAATGTCGTCTGGGATTCCCATACTTGGTACCACCACCAATCCTTGCAAAGTTGAAAAAATAGGGGAGTATGCTTTCAAAATTACGCTCACGCAGGGGCTCAATCGCCAGATCAGGCGCATGTGTGAATACCTCGATTATAAGGTTATCACCTTGAAACGTATCAGAATTATGAACATCAGGCTCGAAGGTCTAAAGGTTGGCAAATGGAGAGATTTGACCAAGGAAGAATTGAGCGAATTGAATAGGCTGATTGAGGGTTAGTAGGGCTTATTGATAGAATAAAGGGGAATAGCTTATATCTTGTTCAGTATTTTTCAATAATCTTCTGAGTCAATCAAAAATTAGATAAATTATATTTCTTAAAGCACCTGAATCATTTTTCCATAATGGAATATTAAATCAATATACTATGAATAGTGAAATTCTAATCTATCAAAACACATCAGGTGTTCCAACAACCAAAGCTGGTGTGGAAAGAAAACTTGGAAATGCTATTCTAAGGTTCTTATTTGGTAGAAAATAATACTGATGTATTGAAAAAAAAACTAGTTGTCTAATCTGTCCAGAATTTCAAAATTTTGGACAGATTTTTTATTTCCCCATATACAACATCGCATACTTTGCCACATATTTTCCCAAAATATCAAACTCTAAATTGATTTTTGAGCCTTTTTCCAGTTGATTGAAAGTGGTATGCTCGTAGGTGTATGGTATAATTGCTACGCTAAACGTATTTTTTGTGGGTAAAATAACGGTAAGACTTACTCCATTGATACAAATACTACCTTTATCTACCAAAAGATGTTCGGGGTTTTCCTTGTACTCGAAATGATAATGCCAGCTCCCGTCTTTTTCTTCCACCGAAGTACAAAATCCAACCGTATCGACATGTCCCTGTACAATATGACCATCGAGCCTGCCATTGTAGTGCATGGCCCTTTCAAGATTTACCTTATCGCCGATGTTTAATTCGCCAAGGTTGGTTCTGTTCAGTGTTTCATCTACGGCAGTTACCCAATATTTATTTCCTTCGATGGCAGTGACCGTGAGGCAAACGCCATTGTGTGCAAGGCTTTGATCGACCTTTAATTCAGCACTTAAGTCGGATGAAATTCGAAAATGCCTGTTACTGCCTTCTGCTTTAATTTGGCAAACAATGCCGATCGTTTCAATGATTCCTGTGAACATATTTTTTTATTTAACAAAACAAAGGGAAACAGATAATGTTTCCCTTTGCTTTGTTATGTTAGTTAAATTAGAATGTTTCGTAAGTGTAAGTATCAGTTTTCACTGCCTTTGCCTGATGAAAATGTTCAATTGATTTTAGCAAATGTCCCGATTCGTCTTCAAAAAACTCAACACTGCGTGTAAGTTTATCATTTTCATATTCTTTGTGAATGGTATGCGTTGCATGCTCGCTTTTGCCTTCATACGCGTAACTAATGACCAACTTTGAATTTGAGCTGTAATATATGGTGGTATTCTCTACCAATCGACCCGATGCATCAAATTTTGGAGTCTGTTCATCGAATAGCTCCTCTGTTTCTTCATCTTCATCGTCAATGAGATAAATATATTTTTTTACAGATTTTACTAAACCTTTTTCATCATATTCGAACAGAATTTTTGCTTCCTCGTCCTCGCCATAGATTTCTGAGATTTCAAGCAGTTTGTCTCCATTCCAATTTAGATCATAACCTGTTGCTGGTTCTTCTTCTTCGACCTCTTCAGGATAGGAATCCATCAAAATTTTTACAAGCCTGCCATCTTTGTCGTAAGTATAGCTATCTATGTCGTGAGAATCATCTGCTGTTTCGGCATAATCACCCTTGATAAGTTTGTCCGAATTGTCATATTCATTCGTCCAAATACAGGTTTTTTTGCCATTTTCAAAAAGTTCAATTTTTTGGATCTGGCCATTGTAACTATATCTGTATTCCTCGGTCAATTGACCCTTAGGATTAAAGTTTTTGAGTATAGATGGACGACCCTGATCATCATTTTTTGTTTCAGAGGATTTAAAGTTAAATTTTTTGCCATCTTCCACTATTTCGGTCTGTGTTTCAGAACTTTTTACGCGACTGTTTTTGATGGATGGAACAAGGTCGATAGAGGTGAACTCATCGATTAACCAATTGATATTTTTTTTGACTGACATTTCTTACTTTGTTATAATTTACTAATTTTTATTTCGAGTATAAAAGTAAAGATTTTTTCGTTGGATGCAAAATTTGACTTGATAATGCGTGTCAAAAGTTGTATTTTTGGAAAAATTACTGAATTAAAAAACCTCAACATCCATTTATGCAGGATTTTGTACATCTTCACTGCCATACGCAGTTTTCGCTGCTCGACGGAGCTTCATCCATTTCTGATATGATGAAAAAAGCTGCAGCCGATGGTATGAAAGGCGTTGCGCTGACAGACCACGGAAATATGTTTGGGGCCTTCAAATTTGTTGCTGAAGCTGAAAAAAATAATCTCAAACCAATAGTTGGCTGTGAATTTTATTTGGTGGAAAACCGACATATTAGATCATTTTCCAAGGCAAAAAACGAACAGGACAAGCGATATCATCAACTTTTACTGGCTAAAAATCAAACAGGTTATCAAAATCTGTCAAAACTCTGTTCACTCGGTTTTATTGAAGGTTTGTACAGTAAATTTCCCCGAATTGACAAAGAATTGATTGTCAAATATCATGAAGGACTAATCGCTACCAGCTGTTGTATTGGAGCCGAAATTCCTCAGGCAATCATGCAGGGTAAAATCGAAAAAGCCGAAGAACTATTGAAGTGGTGGATAGATATATTTGGCGAAGATTTTTATATCGAATTACAAAGGCATAAAGGACTTGAAAATATTGATAATCTTGGCATCAGTCAGGAAGATATCAATCAGCAATTGCTGATTTTTGCTAAAAAGTACAACCTTAAAGTTATAGCAACCAACGATTCTCATTATGTAAATGAGGACGACTGGATCGCCCACGATATGCTCCTTTGTATCAATACTGGTTCCTTAGTGGAAGAAGATAAACGTTTCCGTTTCAGCAGCTCCGATTTCTTTTTCAAGACTAAAGGACAGATGAATATGCTGTTCAATGATTTGCCAATGGCTGTGGAGAATACCATAGAAATTTACGATAAAATTGAACACTTAAAGCTTACCCGCGATGTATTGCTTCCTGCATTTCCGCTCCCTAAAGAATTTAACGATCAGAATGCCTATTTAAGACACTTGGCTTACAGCGGTGCTCATAAACGCTATGGCCATATCAGTCCCGAAATTAAAGAGCGACTTGACTTTGAACTGCAGGTTATCGAAAATTCGGGTTATCCTGGATATTTTCTCATTGTTCAGGATTTCACATCAACAGCCCGGAATTTAGGCGTTGCAGTGGGACCTGGAAGGGGTTCAGCTGCAGGTTCGGCAGTTGCCTATTGTATTGGTATTACGAATGTTGATCCAATAAAATATGATTTGCTTTTCGAACGTTTTCTCAATCCGGAGCGTGTTTCCATGCCCGATATAGACATCGACTTTGATGATGTAGGTAGGGAAAAAGTTATCAATTACGTTTTAGATAAATATGGTCGAAATCAGGTAGCACAAATTATTACCTATGGTTCAATGGCTGCTAAAACTTCCCTTCAGGATGTTGGCAGGGTGATGAATATTTCACTCGATGAGGTTAAGCGGGTGAAAGAAATGTTTCCCGAAGATTTATCAGCTACCCTGAATAAAGTCTTAGCCGATGGTGATGTGGATCCTAAACTGAAGGAAAAACTAAATAAAGAAGAGCTTGATAAAGCCTATTCATTCCGAGAATTGGCAAAAGCGGATGACAAAATTGGTGAGATGATTCAAAATGCCAAGAAATTGGAGGGTTCTATTCGCAATACAGGAATTCATGCCTGTGGTGTGGTAATTACACCCGGCGATATTACCAACTTTGTACCTGTTACAACTGCAAAGGATTCCGATTTATTGGTTACCCAATTCGATAACTCGGTCGCAGAATCGGCAGGTTTACTCAAAATGGATTTTTTGGGTTTAAAGACTCTTACTATCATCAACGATGCCATTGTCATGGTAAAAGAAAATCATGATGTTGATATCGATCCCGATTTAATACCGCTTGAGGACACTAAGACTTATGAGCTTTTTCAACGTGGCGAGACAGTAGGTGTGTTCCAATATGAAAGTGCTGGAATGCAAAAGTATATGCGCGATCTTGTGCCAACAAAATTTGAGGACCTGATAGCTATGAATGCACTTTACAGACCAGGTCCACTAGAATACATTCCTGAATTTATTGACCGTAAACATGGACGAAAACCGATCGTTTACGACTTACCAGAAATGGAAGAATATCTCAAAGAAACCTATGGTATTACGGTTTATCAGGAACAGGTGATGTTGCTGTCTCAAAAATTGGCAGGTTTTACCAAGGGAGAGGCCGACGTACTGCGAAAAGCGATGGGTAAGAAACAGAAATCAGTGCTAGATAAGATGAAATCGCAGTTTGTCGATCAGGCTATGGCCAAAGGTCATCCGCAAAATAAGTTGGAAAAAATATGGACCGACTGGGAAGCCTTTGCTTCATACGCTTTTAACAAGTCGCATTCTACCTGTTATGCTTTTGTTGCTTTTCAGACAGCATATCTGAAGGCTCATTATCCAGCCGAGTTTATGGCATCTGTTTTGACGCATTCCAAAAGTATCGATGATATTAATTTCTTTATCTCAGAGTGTAAAGTTCAGTCAGTAGAAGTTTTAGGCCCGGATATCAACGAGAGTAAAATGAATTTTTATGCAACGAAAAATGGTAAAATTCGTTTTGGAATGTCAGCCGTAAAAGGAGTGGGCGAGGGGCCCGTAGAGGAAATTCTCAGAGCAAGAGAAATGGATATCTTCAAAGATATTTATGACATAATGAGGAGAGTAAGTCTGAGAGTGGCTAATAAAAAGTCATTCGAAAGTTTGGCCCTAAGTGGTGCTTTTGATGCATTTGGACATAAAAGAGCAACTTTTTTTGCACCCTATGATGATAGAATAACTTTTTTAGAGGCCTTGTTACGCTATGGCAATGCATTTCAAAAAGAATTGACCGAAACTACTTTATCTTTATTCGGGGATAGTGCAGAGGGCAATGCCTTACCCGAGCCTAAAATTCCTGAAGTAGAGGAATGGCCCTTAATGCAAAGGTTAAAAAAAGAAAAAGATGTTACAGGGTTTTATCTTTCTGGCCATCCATTGGATGATTACAAAGTAGAGGTACAAAGATTTGCTACACCTATTAACAGAATTGAAGAATACAGAGATCAGGAATTGGCCTTGGTGGGTATTGTTACGGACGTACAACATCGAATGAGCAAAAAAGGCAGTCCTTTCGGCACTTTTAGTATCGAAGATTACGAGTCCACCTATCAGGTTTCCCTTTTTAACGAAAATTACATGCGTTTTAAACATTTGCTTGTTTTAGATGCCGTTGTGTACGTCAAAGGAAAATATTCACCAAAATGGAGCGATCCGAATAGTTACGAATTAAAAATAAATGAAATAAGGCTGCTCGATGAGGTAAGAAACGAGAAAATAAAAGGTATAACTATAAATATTCCCGTTCAAAATATTACGGAAAAATTTATTGCCGATTTGGACGATATCTGTCTAAAGCATGGAGGTGATCAAACCCTTAGTGTCAATATACTTGATGTATCGGATAAGATAAAATT
>JBIPOO010000173.1:0-8186 GCA_044379045.1 Saprospira sp. | reverse complement strand
CGCATACCTCAAACGATGCCTATGCCTATGCCAAACGCATGGTCGATGTGCAGTTGCGCGCTTATCGCGAACAGTACGGATTGGAGTATGTATCGGTCATTCCTACAAATATTTACGGACCGCATGACCTTTTCGACCTCGAAAACGGACATGTAGTGCCCACCCTTATTCATCGTTGCTTTCTTGCCCGCGAGCGGGGCGAAGACCTACAGGTTTGGGGCACCGGCAAGCCCTTGCGCGAATTTATTTTCTCGGAAGATGTGGCCAAACTAAGCGAATGGGCCATTGACAATTATACTGGCATAGAGCCTTTGATATTCTCCACCTCTGAGGAGCATAGTATTAAGGAGTTGGTCGAAATGATCGTAGAATTGCTACATTTCAAAGGGAAACTGCTTTGGTTAAGCGATAAGCCCGATGGGCAATTCCGCAAACCAAGCGATAATAGCCGCATCAAAGAATTGAATCCCACATTTCAATTTACGTCACTATACGATGGTTTAAAAAAGACCGTTGAATGGTTTGAAGCGAATTATCCTAATGTTAGGAAATAGAGTTAGACTTTAGACTGGGAGACTTCAGACTAGAAGACTTGAGACAAAAATCTAGTGTCTAATAGTCTAGCATCTCTCAGTCTTGCCCTTCCCCAAACATAGTCCTCAAATAATCATTCAAAAACATTCCATTCGGGTCCAGTTTTTTGCGAATCTCATGGAATTTTTCCCACATCGGGTAGGCAGTTGAAAGCGTATCTGCCTTGCGCGTATGCATTTTGCCCCAATGCGGACGCCCGCCATATTCCATAAGAATATTTTCAATGTCTTTGAAATAAGGATTGTGTGGCGTTCTGTTATCGACATGAAAGGCCATATAAGCGGAATCGCGTCCATAACTCGGACTAAGCCAAATGTCATCGCCTTTTACAAAACGGCATTCTATCGGGAAGTAGACACGGTAGTGTTCATCATGAATTTTCTTCACTATGCGCTGCATCGCCTCTTTGAAATGTTCAATAGGAATATTGTATTCCATTTCTTTGAAACGTACCTCTCGCGGGGTCGCATAAATGAGGTGACTATGATTGATTTTGCTTTCGCTCGTTGCACCTGCGCCAATGATTTTTGCCAATGGCCAGTAACTTGTATTGAAAGTAGAACCGATACCGCATAATAATCCAAAAAATCCATTCTCCATGACATGCTGATTGATATATTTCAGCCAGGCAGGGTCCTTTACAGGCTTATCGGTCTCATTCGAAAATTTATTCTGTACAGTTTGGGTATAAGGGAACCAGTAAAATTCAAAATTCCGGTTGTTTGCGATGTATTCATCCAGGTTATCAAGGGTTTTCGAAAGCTTCGATTTTTTCGCCACATATTCCAGTTTGTATGACGGAACAACATCCATTGTCATTTGAGTAATAATACCTAATGAGCCAAGCGATACCCTTCCGGCATTGAAAATTTCCGGATTTTTCTCCTTGGAACATTCCAATAGCTGTCCATCGGCAGTGGCAATTGTGAAAGCGCTCATTTGCGAGCTGATATTGCCAAAACGTAATCCCGTGCCATGCGTTCCGGTAGCAGTTGACCCTGCAATACTCTGCACATCGATATCTCCTAGATTTATCAGATTGTAACCCTTGTCGAAGAGCTGTTGATTAAGATTTTTTATGGAGCTGCCAGCCCATGCTTTTGCTGTAGATTTTTCACTGTTTATTTCCAGCAGTCCCTGCAGTTTATCAAGTTGCAGCATCGTTTCACTGGTGCTGTCAAGCTCGGTAAAAGAGTGACCATTGCCTGCTACACGAACCCTTTTGTTTGCAGCTGCTGCATTTTTTATAATCTCAATAACAGCCTCCTCTGTTTCGGGATGTTCTATACTGGAGGGGTTGCATTGTACATTTCTTGCCCAATTTTGCCAGAAAGATAGTTTTTTATACATACAGCTTTTTTTCTAACAGGTTTTGTAAATGTTTTTGCGCTGCTTTGAAACTCAATTAGACCTTCAAAGTTTTGCTTTGTGAAGTTAAGGTAAAAACTTTTACTTGGATAATTTTTTCAGCATTTTGATGAATTTATAGTTCGAATGCCCCTATGCTATGTCATTTAATAATCCTGCAACATATCTACTTTCTTCCGAAATCTGCCGGAATTTCACCCCAAACTTCAGTTTCCCATTTTATGATAGGATTGGTAAAACTGTTTTGTTTGAGCCAGTTTTCGGCTCTGAGAATGAGATCATATAGATTTGCAGTTTTGGCATTCTGCTCCAGCTTAGTATTGGCTTTTTTCTTTTTTACCCATCCCATTGCTGTGACCGAATCGCTGTAAATGGGCCTGTTATGTAAACCCTTCTGTTTGTAAAGTGCTAGTGCATGTACAATTGCCAAAAACTCACCTATATTGTTGGTGCCCATTAAAAATGGCCCCTGATGAAATATTCGCTCTTTGGTTTTGGTATCAACCCCCTGATATTCCATCAGTCCGGGATTTCCGCTGCAGGCAGCATCTACCGAGATACTGTCCCAAATGATGGCATTGTTATTTTTTTTGCTTTTTGTTGTTATTGATTTTACAGCTGCTTTTTTTTGAATATAATCTTCAGGCTTTCCGGCAAAGGCCATTTCTGCCTCAGCTTTAGATTCGAAAGATTTGTACAATGCCGTTTTTACACCATTGATTTGATCCTGACATTCGGGCCAACTGCTGTAAATACCCGGTTTTTTTCCCTGCCAGACTACATAAAACTTTGTTGACTTAGCCATCTTTATTTCTTTTCTTTTCCAACTTCAAAACTATAGGCAGCAACTGCTTTTATTTCTGCTTCTGTTAAGATGCCTTTGTATGGCTGCATGTTGCCTTTACCGTTGGTTATATGGTTAATACGCTCTTCCAGGTTCAATTTCGAATCGGGAATGGATTTAGCTCCGTTAAGTCCCATTCTGCCGTCAACCCCATGGCAGCTGACACAATATTCTTTAAAAACAAAAAAACCCGATACCTTTTTTGGACCTTTTTCAGTCTTGTTGCCACAAGCTATTGTAATGGCAAATAATGTTAGCACCACAAAAACTGATAAGAATTTCATATTTGGCTTTTTATATAGTTATTTAGAAAAATTAGTCCTTCTTTTTGCCTTTAGGATGAGCCATTTCATATACCTTTTTCAAATTTTCGATGGAGGTATGCGTATAAACCTGAGTAGAGGCAAGGCTACTGTGACCTAGCAGATCCTTTATGGCATTCAATTCAGCCCCGTTGTTGGAAAGATGTGTTGCAAAACTATGGCGCAACACATGAGGACTGCGTTTTTTTGCAGTTGTAACAATTGACAGGTACTGCTTGACCTTGTTGTAAACAAATTTTGGATATAGCACCTCGCCACGATCAGTCAGAATGACTTCCTTCAGGGGCAACTCAGGAAAAAGATCAATGACCATTTCCTTGTATTCATCGAGGGTTTTTTCGATATGTGGCAGTAATGGCACAATGCGCATTTTACTGCCCTTTCCCAAGATACGTACATTGTGATTTGCGCTGTCAATATCGCTCCAGGTCAGGTTTATCAGTTCGCTGCGGCGCATACCAGTAGTGTAGAGCAGGTCAATCATGAGGTAATCTCTCAATCCCTCGTACCCCTCCGGAAAACTCAAACGCTCGAATAGCTGATCCATGCGCTGTTCCTCGACAAAAACAGGCAGTCTCTCACCTTTTTTTGGCAGTGTTACTCCTGTCATCGGATTTAGGGTCATATGTCCCTGTTGCCGCATAAATTTATAATAAGATTTCAAAGACGAGGCCTTACGATGAATACTGGCCGAACTCTTTTTTTCCTGCAACTGCGATACCAGCCATGAACGGATGTGAATCGATTTTATGTCCTGCAGTTGAACCAACTCGTATTGATGCTGCATATAATCTGCAAATTGCTCCAAATCGGTACGGTAAGACAGGCAGGTATGCGGTGAATATCGCTTCTCGTACTGTAAATGCTTGATAAAGAGTTCAATCATATTGCCCTGGGTTCAAAAACTATTCAATTTCTTCAAGGAATTCCATAAATTCACTAAAGTTTTCCAAAATTACAACATTATCGGGCAATAAATGTGTTTTAAGTACTGCTTTACTGTTAACGATGATTTGAAGATCGGGATACTCCTGTCCTAATTTATTCAAAAAGTCCTGCGGATTATTCTTTGAATTTCCCTCCGAAAGCATTACGTAAAAACAATTGGGATGGAATGCGCCGCAGGCACCAGAAAGATTTTTAAGGTTGATACCCTTGCCCAAATACATGGTTCTACAGCCTTTCGACCTGAACAAATAGTTTACCAGGGTCAGCATTAACTCCTGCTCATCGGCAAAGGGTTCAAAAAGTATGGCCTTTGGCCTTAAGGCTGCTGCTTCAGGATTAGGAATTGGAAGTGATTCACTGTATACAGCTATTTTTTGTCTGATTAAATGATTGATAAACTGTTCATTTGCTGCACTGATTGAACCAGTAAGCCAAAGTAAACTCAATTTTTCGAGAAAAGGCAAAATAATACCTGAGAGCACTTGGTCAAAACCCTCTTTATCAATAGCTGTTTTTAAAGTATGTTCAAACTTGTCTTCATTTAACTCTATCATCGCCATGGTAAGTGCCTGCAACTGATTGGAGTTTTCGAGGCTGTCCTGCGAGATTGAGGCAACTTTTTTGCTGATATCAACCCGCGACATTTTCGAGATTTTGGATATGCGCAGCCCATTCCTGTTCAGGAATGCAACGTTGAGCAAGTACTGCAGATCTTCATCGGTATAAAACCGGATGTTGGTTGTACTGCGTCTAGGCTCTATGAAGTGATAGCGCTGTTCCCAGATTCGGATAGTATGGGCTTTAATTCCCGATAATTTCTCTAAATCCCGGATAGAGTAATTGGCCAAAATCTATTGGAGTTAATTTTTTATTTGAGCGATTATAAAAATATTATAATTCTGACATAAGGTTCATAGACTAAAAGGTAAAGATATGTCAGAATGTTTAAATAATCAACCAATTAATTCAAAAAATCTTCAACATTAACACGAATAAAAAAGGACTGCCAAGCGACAGTCCTTTCGAATTAATTTTATTTATATGTTATTTTTTAACAAAAGTCAGCATTTGACCTGTTGAATCCAAATCGACCAGAATTGAATCTCCCGGAATGAAACTGCCTGCCAGTAGGGCTTTTGAGAGTTCATTAACCAGTTCGCGCTGTAATACACGTTTCATCGGGCGTGCACCAAATGCAGGTTCATAACCCAAATCGGCAAGATAATCAACAGCTTTCTGATTCAGTTCAAGCTGATAGCCCTGATCGGTGAGTCTTTTGGTTACTCCTTTGATGAGCAGCATCAGAATCTGCTTAATTTCGGCTCGATTCAGCATCGTAAACATAACCGTTTCATCGATCCTGTTCAAAAACTCGGGGCGCACATGTTTTTTCAATTCTTCCAAAACTTCAAGCTTTGTAGTTTCGATAATCGAATTGCGTTTTTCTGCATCAACATCTTCTAAGCCGTCAAAATTTTCGGCAATGATGTTCGACCCCATATTGGTGGTCATAATGATAATGGTATTCTTGAAATCGGCCACACGTCCTTTATTGTCGGTGAGTCGACCATCGTCCAGCACCTGAAGCAGGATATTGAAAGTGTCGGGATGCGCCTTTTCAATCTCATCGAGCAAAATAATTGAATATGGTTTTTGACGTACGGCATTGGTAAGCTGACCGCCTTCTTCATAACCAACATAACCTGGGGGCGGACCAATGAGCCTCGATACCGATTGCTTTTCCATATATTCCGACATGTCGAATCGGGTAATAGCACCTTCATCATTGAAGAGAAATTCTGCAAGGGCCTTCGCTAATTCTGTTTTACCAACACCGGTTGTTCCCATGAAAAGGAAAGAGCCAATTGGTTTTTTGGCATCCTGCAAACCTGCACGGCTTCGGCGTACAGCATCCGAAATCGCGACCACTGCATCGCGCTGTCCGATGATCCTTTTGCCTATCTCATCTTCCATGCGCAAGAGTTTTTCCCTTTCGCTTTCGAGCATACGGTTTACCGGGATCCCTGTCCAGCGTGCAACAACCTCAGCAATGTCGTTTGCATCCACTTCACCATCGGTAAGTCTTTTGTCGGGAGCTAGTTTGGCCAGCTGCTTTTGTGCATTGTCCAAAATTATTTCCTGCTCCTTTATTTTTCCATATTCGAGTTCGGCAACCTTTGCATAATCGCTTATTCGGCGGGCTTCATCGGCTAGGATTCTGTAATCTTCAATTTTTGCCTTACAGGACTGAATGATATTGATAAGTTCCTTTTCAGCCTGCCAGGCAGCTTTCAGCTGATTAAGTTCCTCCGAATTGTTGGCAATTTGCTCATTTATAATTGCAAGTCGTTTTTGGTCGCCATCTCTTTTTACAGCTTCGCGCTCGATTTCGAGCTGACGAACTTTGCGGTCGAGTTCATCCAGTTTTTCGGGCATCGAATTGAGTTCGAGACGTAGTTTTGCAGCTGCCTCGTCCATCAGGTCAATGGCCTTATCAGGTAATGCGCGATCACTGATGTATCTTTTCGAAAGTTCTGCCGCAGCAATGAGTGCCTCATCAAGAATACGAACCTTATGATGATTTTCGTAACGTTCGCGCAAGCCGCGCAAAATTGCAATTGATTCTTCTACAGATGGCTCTTCGATGGTCACCTTTTGGAAACGTCTTTCAAGTGCCTTGTCGGTTTCGAAATATTTCTGATATTCATCGAGGGTTGTTGCGCCAATAGCACGCAATTCACCTCTTGCGAGGGCCGGTTTCAGGATATTTGCAGCATCCATAGAACCGCCACCGCCACCTGCTCCAACCAATGTATGTATCTCATCGATAAACAGAATGACATTGTCGGAAGTAGTTACTTCTTTCACAACTGCCTTGAGCCTTTCTTCAAACTCGCCCTTGTATTTTGCTCCGGCAACAAGCGCAGCCAGATCGAGTGAAAAAACCGTTTTATCCATCAGGTTTTCAGGAACATCCTGGTTTACGATGCGCCATGCAAGCCCCTCTACAATTGCCGTTTTACCAACACCGGGTTCGCCAATCAGAATTGGATTGTTCTTTTTGCGACGGGAAAGAATGTGCAACACACGTCGAATTTCATCGTCACGGCCGATGATGCGGTCCAATTTACCCTGCCTTGCCTGATCGTTAAGGTTAACGGCATATTTATTTAAGGCATTGAACTCATTCTCTGCACTTTCCGATTTTACAGTTCTTCCCTTACGCAATTCTTTAATGGCTGTGCCTAAGTCTTTTTCATTTACACCCAAAGAGCGCAACAGGCGAGCAGTTTTATCATCTACCGAGAAAATTCCGGCTAGTATAATATCAACGGCAACAAATTCATCGCCGAAATCCTTTGCCAAATTTTGAGCATTCTGAATCACCAGACTCGCCTCTTTCGAAAGATGTGAACCCAGATTTCCTGCTCCGAAAACCTTGGGGTAAGCATCCATAATCACATCCAGTTTGCTGTTGAGATCGCTGAGGTTAACACCCAGTTTCTTTAGCAGATAGCCCACAACACTTTCATCAACTTCGAGCATACCTTTCATGAGGTGCGCTACCTGTACATCCTGCTGCTGACGGGCGCGGACATATTCCTGTGCCTTTAGTACGGCCTGTCGGGCCTTTTCCGTGAATTTATCGAACATATGCTTGAATTTGAATTTTTTGGGGTTTGAGCATCAATTGAAAAACTTCTGATTTGTCTGCATCCTATCAGTCAAATAATAATCCACTTGCAATGTAGACAAAAAAAAGGTCAAAACGTCAGTTTTTGAATTCGTTTATCTGACATTTTTTCATGCTCGCTTGTTTTATCCGTATTCTTCCAGTAGTATTTCGTCCTCAATGCTTACAAGTTCAGCTTTGAGATATCTTTTTACCAATCGATTTGTACTGTGAATGGTTCTTTCCGATTTTAGAATCTGTTGAAGTGCTTCCTTTCCTTCAGCGTCGATGATATCCAGCATCTCATCTGCATCCAGCAGTTCGGTATCTTTTATTTTAGATTCTTCATCGATAGGGAAGCCCAGATCGAATTCGAAGGTACCGGCAGAGATTAACACTTTTCTAACAGTTTTTCCCTTCTGAAAAAGCGCAAAGC
>JBIPOO010000172.1:0-8205 GCA_044379045.1 Saprospira sp. | reverse complement strand
CCAAGCTGTTTCATATCTGCCCAAACTTCAAATCGATTCGATTCGAAAGGCTCTACCATTTTAAAAAATGGCTTTTTGCGCATTTCATCAACCTCGGATGAACTGAAACTTTTTTCACTGGTAGTGCGTACTTTCTTATTGAGGATTAGCACATTACTATCGCGCGCTCCACGAGCAAGCACCTGCACATCGAAGAATACTTGCAGCGCAAAAAGCAGCAGAAGCATACCTATGAAAACACCAATCGATGCGCCCCAAATTTGCCAGGGACTTTTATTTCCCCAAAGTACTAATTTTAGCATAATAAAGACTTTTAAAGATATCTTCTGCGAATTAGTTTTACAAATTCACGGGCTGTAGTTTTTTTCTCTTTCGAGAGCCAGGCATATTGTTCAATAAGATTGTACTCAATATAACTTCTAGCTTTGTCAAAATAACCAGCTTTATTGAAAAAACTTACTGCATCTGTAAATTTAGCATTTTCGCCTCCGAAAAGTTCTCTGGTATAAAGTAATTTTTCATTAACGCCCAAAACTTTAGATAAATCAGAAACTGGAGATTCGCTAAGTTTTGCTGCAAGGTCTGTGGCCTGTTTGAACACGAAAAGTTCTTCAAAATCGGGATTGAATTCGAATTCCTCCTGTTTTGCGATGGGTGCTACTATTTCATTTTGTATAGGCAGTTCAACTTTTTCAATCTTTGGACTTTCCTCAATTTTTGTTGTTTCTTTGACTACAGGCTGCTCAACAAGTTCTACTACCTTTGTCTCAGGAACTACTTTTTCTTCAACGTGCCTAACGCTTTCTACTTTTTCCTCGATTTGAGCAAGAGGCTTTTGTATTGTCTCAGGCTTATTTTCTACAACTTCTGTTATAATTGTTTTTTCTGGTTCTGGCTCAATTTTTTTCTCCACTTGTTCTTCTTTGGCAAAGACAATTTGAGACTTTTCTTTCAGAACTGTTGTTTCGACCTTTTGTACTGGTTCAACTTTTTTGTTCATTTCGGCATATAGCACAGCTTCGTAAAATTCTCTAAGCTGCATCAGCAGTACATCTCTGTCTAATGCTGAAACCGAACCTCTGAGAGAGGATAAAAATTCATAATAACGGTTTAATTTATCAATCCGCGATTTGATGTCTTCTAAATTCATAGTCTTTTATTTTTTACAAAAAAACGAAAGATAAATGATTTTATGGTGATTTGTGTAGAAATTTCGGCAAAAAAACTTGGCTATTTCACGTAAAGAACGCACACAATGTTATCTTGTCTATTGGACGAGAGAAGGTAGAAGTTAGAATTTACAAGAATGCATGCGAAAAACCTTCACCATAAGTGCTTGCGGTATTTCCTCTTTTATCTACATTAAAACACTGATCAGGACTTTGTCCTACACAGATGAAACTGACTAATACAGATTTTTTAGTGGTCAATACTGATTTTTAACGGATTGACCGACTTGGCTAATTAGTCTTTGTGGTGCTCTGTGTATTACTTTGTGCACTTTGTGGTTTAAATTAACTGTGAGAGCCACTTTCATATACTCTAGGCTATTTAACGCAAAGCCGCGAAGGACGTTCTCTATCTTCATCACGCAAAGAAGCGCAAAGGCGCAGCAAATTTGAATTAAGAATTTAAAAGTTACAAAAGTCCTGTGGTAAACCTTCACTCTGAGAGCCTCTTTCACTCTTTCATTCTTTCCTCTTTCAATCTTTTTTCCAAAACTGACGCAGGTCATCCTTCCTTTGGTTTTCCGTCATTGAATTCAGGTTCACAGCCGCCTACCTTTGTATCATCAATAATTGAAACGGGAAATAAATATCTGTTGAAAATTAAAATCGAAATTTTTTACAATATATTTTTAGTCAGCTGTTTAAGCTTGTTTTAATTGAGAAAATAAAAAAAATTAAAAATTGACTCAGATCATTTTCAACTTGGGTACAGGTCATAAAAATCAGAAAATTACACCCATACCTTTGTAACATCAAATAATCAAAACGACAAATTACTCAAAACTCAAAATCACAACATCATGAAAAAGTTATTCATCCTCTCAATCGCAATCACAGCTTCTTTACTCTTTGTTCAGTGCAAAAAAACTGAAGTACTAACAGAAGAAATTATCACAACTGAAAAGTCTTTGACCGGCAACGTTCTCGAAGGTTCAAATTGGGAAGTGCTGACAGTAGTATCTGTTCCAAAAAATGTAAACATCAGCTTTACAGTGAAGCACCCTAAAATGAATTTCTACAACGATTATATCGAAATGAAACTCGGAAGAGACATTTGCAGCAAGCACTATTTATTTGCAACCGACAACATCACTGTTGATTTCGCAAGCTG
Source organism: Saprospira sp. (assembly GCA_044379045.1). Classification (GTDB taxonomy): domain Bacteria; phylum Bacteroidota; class Bacteroidia; order Chitinophagales; family Saprospiraceae; genus Saprospira. The sequence goes on along the minus strand of JBIPOO010000172.1, from coordinate 5,865 downwards.
CAGCATCACAAATCCAAATCATCAAGCTTTGTCTGACTTGCTCGAAGGTGATTTCCAGTACATCATCTCTGACAATGGTAATGAAATGATCTTGAAAAACAATGCTGAAACTGAGATTACACTGCGCAGAGTTGCTCAATTGGGCACTACAACTCCGGTTGCTGCTAATCTTCCTTCAAATCTAAACGTACAGTAAAGAATCATAATTTTTTAATATAGCTATAAGGCCACTCCAAAAGGGTGGCTTTTTTGTTTTAATATCTCAGCTATTTTAAATAAAAAACCGAAATAAATACTGATTTTTGTCAAAACAACTTGTAAAAAATCAAATCTAAGCAGATGAGACTTCAAAACCGGAACTACACGCTTCTACTTATTTTCACTATCTTTTATAGTATTTTAACAGCACAGTCAAATAAGTCATTTATCGAAGAAAATTATTCAAAATTGATATTCGATATCCCAATGCGTGATGGAAAAACCCTTCATACCATTGTTTACCGACCTAAAGACCGTTCGAAGGTTTATCCGATACTGATGAACCGTACTTGCTACAGTATAGCGCCTTATGAAGCCGATAAATTTCCAAATAATCTGGGACCAAACCCCTACCTTATGCGTGAGGGTTATATCTTTGTTTATCAGGATGTAAGAGGTCGATACATGTCGGAAGGTGAATTTACAAATATGACTCCTAATATTTCGGGAAATGATCATAAAACTGCAGACGAAAGCTCCGATACCTACGACACGATCGACTGGCTATTGAAAAACCTGAAAGGACATAATGGCAAAGTTGGTATGTGGGGTATTTCCTATCCGGGGTTTTACGCAGCTGCTGCTATTCCCGATGCGCATCCGGCACTGCTGGCATCATCGCCGCAAGCGCCTATAGCCGATTTTTTCTTCGACGACTTTCACCACAATGGCGCCTTTCTTCAATCTTATCTTTTTGCATTTCCAGTATTTGGTTATCAAAAAAAAGAGAAGACTACAAAAGGTTGGTACAGTGACAAATTTATCAAGACAGACAATAAGGATGGCTTCGATTTCAACCTTAAACTTGGTTCACTCAAAAATGTGGACAAATATTATGGCGCAGATAATTTCTTTTGGCGAGAAACGGTTGAACATCCGAATTATGATGAGTTCTGGCAAAAAAGAAATCTCTTACCGCATCTAAAAAATGTAAAACATGCCGTGATGACAGTTGGTGGCCTATTCGATGCCGAGGATTTGTACGGCCCTCTGAATATTTATAAAAACATTGAAAAAAACTGTCCGAACAGCTACAATACAATTGTCATGGGACCCTGGTCGCATGGCGATTGGTACCGAGAAAATGGTAAACAAATCATCAATCATATCTACTTTGGCGATAGCATCTCGAGCTTTTACCAACGTGAAATTGAAAAACCTTTTTTCGATTGTCAACTCAAGGGGGATTGTGACAAAAAATTAGCTGAAGCTTTTATTTTCGACAGTGGTAAACTGCAATGGTCGGAATTTACAGCCTGGCCACCTAAGGAAATTGGTATCACGAGACTGAATATTGCCGAAAATGGGCTATTGAAAATCAATGGCAATCAAAATGCAGATCTAAAATTTACTTATGTTTCCGATCCCCAAAAACCAATACCTTATCGCTCTGAAACTGAGGGCTTAGTTTTTACGCCAAGGGCTTATATGACTGATGACCAAAGGCATTGCAGCAAAAGAAACGATGTTTTGACCTTTCAGACAGAAGTGCTGACCGAAGACTTTACACTTACAGGAGAAATTTTGGCGAAACTACAAGTTGCAGTGGCAGGAACAGATGCCGACTTCATTGTTAAAATCATCGATGTTTTTTCGGATGACCATAAAGCTTTTACCCATTTGACAAAGGATATCAAAGCTGGCGGATATCAGATGCTGGTAAGAAGTGAAATCATGCGTGGCCGATTCAGAGAGAGTTTCGAAAATCCCAAAGCATTTGAAAAAAACAAGAAGACAGCTGTAAATATTACGCTTCAGGACATACATCATACTTTTAAAAAGGGGCATCGCGTAATGATACAAGTTCAAAGCAGCTGGTTCCCACTCTTCGATAGAAATCCGCAAAGTTTTGTGCCTAATATTTACAAAGCATCTGAAAAGGATTTCAAGAAAGCAAAAATCACCATCTTCGGCGATTCTGAAATTCTTATAGGAAAGCTGAAATAAGGAAGAGACCATTAAAAAAAGGGCTGCACCATATCGATTTGGAGCAGCCCTTTTACATTTGTTATTGGTCAATCTTTACTTACTTATCTTTGATACAGCTCTAACGATTGTACTTTGAGATCCTAAATGAGTCACTCTGATAATATAAGTTCCTGACAGATATGGACTGAGGTCAATTGCAATATTATTCAATCCGCTCATTGCCTGATGTTCTGTTTGTCTCAATACTCTGCCCAAAACATCCAACACTTCCACTTTAACTGATTCATTTACAGCAGAACTAAATTGATAGTTTACAACATCATTGGTTGGATTAGGGAAGAAATTATTCGAAATTTCTGAAGCTTTGTGTTCCAATACAACGACATTGGAATAAGATGCATTTCCATTAACATCAACCTGACGCAGTCTGTAGTAGTTGAGACCAATTCTCGGGTGCTGATGCGTAAATTCATAAGGAGTTGTCTCAGTTGAATTTCCGATAGCATCAACCTGTCCGATTTTTTCGAAATTGGTACCGTCAGTACTGTATTCGACATCGAAATAATCATTATCAGTCTCAGAAGCTGTTGCCCATATCAAGTGATCTGTTGTGCCACGAATTTCACCTGTAAAGTATTTATAATCCACAGACAATAAGACCGTAGGAATTAAAATTACAGCACCCGTACCACCAGAGAAATTGGTAAGACCACCCATAGTTGACCAGTTGATACCATTCGGGGTAGTCCCTGTACCTGCACTAGTCAGCATCAGGAATGTTGGATCATCATCATAATCGGGAGCAGAATAAGGAGAACCCTGATTTTTGAACCAGAACCAGCCTTGAGCTCCTGAGTTATATTTGTAAGTATATCCACAGGCAGGATTTGCTGTAATCCAAGCAGCAGCTGCATTTATAACTGCTGTTCTTTCGACAGGTTGGAAGTAATAACGCACGTTGTATGTACCGGATAATGTTCCTGTGTACTGTATATTCCAGTTTCGCTCCATCTCAAACTGCACTTCACCGATACAGGTTACACTATTGGCAGGATCGAGATAATAAGCATTATTATCGCGAATAGTAGCTGTAACTGTTCCGGCAGTGCCCAAATTACCCTGTACTGAAAGAATGATATCATCACCTACATAGAAATGGTGCCAACCAGCATTGTCGGTACAATAGGTATTTGTTGACATACCATTTGTTGCATAAATATAGGTTTTTACAACAATTGCTTTAGAACCATCTGCTGAAGCAGGGCAGCTACCTCCGTCGCGTCGTGCATAAACCGTAGTACTTGCTGTTGGCGAGAGTGTATAGGTGGTTCCTGTACCTAAAAAGGTACCCGTACCATTCGGACCTGTGTACCAGCTTGTATTCAATCCACCAGAACCACCAGTTGCAGTAAGGGTTACTGTTGTGTTTGGACAAATTGAACCGCTAACACCAGTTAAAGTTGGCGCAACAGCAGCAGGTGTAAGATTTACAACGAGCAGATCAAACACTGCAGGGCAGACACCATTTCCTGTGCTAGTGAGTCTAAGTGTAACTGTGCCTGCTGTAATATCAGCTGCAGATGGCGAATAAGTTGTAGAAAGTGCATTGGCATTGGCAAAAGTACCAGTACCACTTGTAGTCCAAACGCCACCTGTGGCATTGTTAACCGTTCCGCTTACAGCTACCGGAAGTGCAGTCGCACATACTGATTGGTCCAAACCTGCATTAACAGTAATGGCAGGAGCTACGGTAACATTGAAACTACAAGTAGTTGTACCACCCGGGCTAGTAGCCTGATAAGTTACAACTGTTGTTCCTACAGGGAAAGAAGAACCGCTAGCCAGACCGGCAGTCTGAGTGACAGTGATTGGCGTCGCTACAGCAGCGTTGACCTGTGTAAGGAAGTTTTGTACAATGGCCTGAATTTGGGCGTTGGTATAAGCATAACCACCACTTCCACCTACAAGCAAATAATATATTCTTGTAACACCAGCCAAACCAGTTACAGTATGTAAGGAGTTATTGGTATAGGTATCAAAAGTTTGAGATGCACCCGATCCATTTGGAACAATAATAATTTGATTGATGGATGGGTCGAAGGCACCACTTACTGTTTTAACAAAAACATTGTAACTTTGGCAGCCTACCGTAACAGTGTAGGTAAAGCCATTGGCTATACCGCTACCATCGGCACCATTATCCCCTGTGATGGAGAAGCTTGTAATGCCATTCACATCGGCAGCCATTACAAACATGTTATTAATAAGTGTAGTAAAATACTGGCCACCTGTTCCAAAGGCTGTGTTTGAAGTAACTACCCCACCTGTGTAGGGTATATTAGATGCAATATTTGTATTTAAATAATTACCACCATCATACATATCATTACCACCGTCAGAGATATATGTAGCAGTTGGCCCCATATCCAAAGTAAAATTATAAGGACTTGGTATAGCACCTGTAATTGCAGCACCATTCGTGTTATAATTTGTAAGAATAGTGGACAAAGGTGAATTAGCACAAGGTGGATTACATGCATCAGTTGCAGTTGGTGTAGCAAAGGTAGCTACTGGACTACAAGCCTGTAGATTAATATTTGAAGGACATGCAATTGTTGGTCCACCAGGCAATCTTGTAATTGTAAAGCTACATGAGCTTGTTCCTCCACCGCCTGTTGCGCTGTAAGTCACAGTACTTGTTCCTACTGGGAACGTTGAACCACTTGGTAAACCAGCTGTCTGAGTTACAGTTAGAGAAGGAGTTGCCAAAGTTGATGCACTTACCTGTGTAAGGAAATTTTGTACAATTGTTTGAATTTCTGCATTGGTGTAAGCATAGCCATTACTACCAGCAACTAATAGATAATATAATCTCGTAACACCTGCCAAACCACTCAAGGTATGTAATGAATTATCTGTATAAGTATCGAAGGTATGCGAAGCGCCTGTACCATTGGGCACAATAAATATTTGATTAATGGATGGGTCGAAAGCTCCACTTACTCTTTTTACAAAAACATTGTAAGATCTGCATCCAACAGTCACTGTATATGTAAATCCATTGGCAACACCACTTCCGTCAGCACCATTGTTTCCTGTTATAGAAAAGGTTGACAGACCATTGATATCTGCGACCATGACAAACATATTATTAATGAGCTGCGTAAAGTACTGCCCACCTGTACCAAATGCAGGGTTAGCTGTTACAACCCCATTTGTATAAGGAATATTTGTAGCAAGATTGGTATTCATAATATTACCACCATCGTACATATCGTTACCCCCATCTAAAATGTTAGTACCTGTTGTACCACCATCTAGCGTAAAGTTATAAGGGTTTGGTATAGTACTGGTAATTGCCGTTCCGTTTGTATTAAAATTAGCTCTTATTGTTGAAAGTGCTGAATTGGTACAAACAGGAGGTGAGCAAGGATCGTTCGCTGATGGTGTTGTGAATGTTGCAACCGATGTACAGGTAAGCGTAATATTTGAAGGGCAGTTAATAACCGGTAACCCAGAGGCACTTACCGTAACTGTTATAGAACCTGTACCAATACAACCCGAATTGTTTACCGTAACTGAATAAGTTCTTGTTGAAGCAGGTGAAACTGTAATTGAAGAAGTAGTTGCACCATTACCCCAAATATAAGTTCCACCACCTGAGGCTGTAATTGTTGT
>JBIPOO010000028.1:0-25866 GCA_044379045.1 Saprospira sp. | reverse complement strand
AGGGACTTGTTAGTACTTCAGAAATTCAGGCGCTGGCAGGCTGGTCGCGCGATGATGCAAAAAATTTTATGACAAATGCCTTGGCCAGTTTTAACGGAAAAGCTGAAATTTCAGATCAGGGAATTCTATATGGCGATTTTTCGGAATTGATCAGAAGAAAGGATAAAGTAGCCGGCGCCCCGATAATTTATTATTGGGATGAATATGAGCCTGAATATGAATTGACCGGCAATAAAAACCTTCGAGACCTAGGGATTTTTGCCATGAATGCATTTAATCTGATATTATCGGGATTGGTGATTTGGGGGCCCCTTGCTGTTTATGGATCCGGTTTCTTATACACGTTGTTTTTGGGGTGGATTCCATTTTTCTACTCCTTGGTATTCTTTACAATACCCGCATTCAGATGGCTTTATCTGCAACCCAAAAAACGTCAGCAGCACTTGCTCAACGTCAGAAAACGTTTGATGATGGCCATTTTTCAGGAACAATCGGCAATGCTTACCCTCAATCAACTTACAGCAATTGCCAACAAACAACATCCAAACGAAGAAAAACTAAAACCAGGCTTGGTCGAAAAAGTTATGATGGATGTAATTCAGGACTTCGAAGGGGAATCTTTTGTCAATAAGAATGCAGAGGTAGTTTATAAATTTGAAAATCTCGATCTCGAACTCAATGAAATCGAAAAGCTCAGAAATCAGAAAAAAGATGATGGTCAATTGGGGAATGTTATTTTCGAGTCAAAATAATTCTTTCTAAAAACTCAGACAAAAATGTCGAAAAAGAAAATCTGGCTTATAGTTGGACTCATGAGTACTGCCTTGGCAGGCATTCTGGGACTGCAGTTATATGCTGTGTACAGCTCCTACAAGCTGAATCTGGAACTCTTTGAAAATAATGTTCATGCAGCATTGGATCATGTTGTTTCGAAGCTCGAACAATACGAAATTGAACAAACAGCCGAAAGATATAAATTGCCCACGCTCACAGTGGAGACCGACAGCGGAAAAGAGATATCAACTGTGGTCGAAGTTGAAGCCATTCACAGTTCACTCAAAAAAGACAGTATCGGACGCAATTTTTCTACTGTAAATATTACACCACCAAACAAAGACAGCCTTTCGAAAAAAGTTTTTGCCAGTGAAGTGACCCGCACCTGGAAAAAAGGTAGCAGCGAAGCATTTATGACGCATTTTAAAACTTATTTTACCCATCATACCATTGTTCAAAATATACCTATTGAAGAAAGAGTAAGTCTGAAACTGATTGATAAACTGCTGCACAGGGAACTTACTCAAAAAGGTATCAGTGCAACCTATGCATATGGTGTTTATTCCCTCAAAAAAGATACATTTGTTTTAACGAATCAATTGCAGCAGGAGCATATTGGCCGTTACAGATTACCAAAAAGTTTCAAATATCAGGCAGCTCTTTTCCCAAGTTCGCAGGAGCAACTGGCCATGCTCTTTATCGATTTTCCACACAAGGATGTTTTTATATGGCAGGGTATTATTCTAAACCTTATCCTGAGCCTGATTTTTACAGGAATTGTAATTGTCGGATTTTATTACACTATTTATGTCATTTTGCATCAGAAAAAACTCTCGGAAATGAAAACCGACTTTTTGAACAATATGACCCACGAATTTAAAACGCCCATTGCAACTATTTCACTAGCTACCGACGCCATTCGCAATCTCATCAAAAATCAACACCCGGAAAAAGCAGAGCGTTTTATTAATATCATAAAAGAAGAGAATGAACGAATGGACTCGCAGGTAGGAAAAGTGCTGCAGATGGCCCGAATTGACAAAAATGAATTCAACCTCAATATTGAAGAAATTGATGTTCACGACATTGTGAACAGAGCTGCCGACCGTATTGCGCTGCAGATTGATCAGAAAAACGGCAGTCTGACTGTAGATTTTCAATCAAAAAATTATGTGATAGAAGCCGACGAAACACATTTTACCAATGTCATCTACAATCTTCTTGACAATGCAAATAAGTACTCCCCCGAAAAACCTGAAATTAAACTTACGGTTATCGATAGTTCAGGTGGTATCAAAATTTCGGTCGAAGACAAAGGTTTGGGTATCAGTAAGGAGGCAAGGAAATATATTTTTGATAAATTTTTCAGGGTTCCAACTGGCGACGTACACGATATTAAAGGTTTTGGACTGGGCCTAAGCTATGTAAAGGCAATTGTAACCGCTCACGCAGGGCATATCGATGTAAAAAGTGAACCCGGCAAAGGAAGTATTTTTACAGTTTTTTTTCCGTCGAAACACAAAAATGACTGATTAGTGCGTAAAGAGAATTATAATTTGTCTCCTCCGGCAGACGAGCTTCCAAATGGCTTTAGCCTTTGTGAAAAAACAACAACCGCTGTAGAAGAAAGATTTTTTCAATTTGTCTTTTTCTACAAACGAGATGAAAATGGTTTCAATTTGTAAATTTTTAATTAGAAGAAACGAAGTTCCGTAATGACGAGCTGAAGATTTAAAGCGAAAAAGCCTTGGCTCCGTTTGAGACTAAAAAACTAAAAGCAGTTCAGTCTCTTACTCAAAAATGAGCCTGAGTTTTAGCATTTTTTTGTTTATCAATCGATTACTTTTCATAGAATCATTAGATTATTGAAAAAAAAAGGCACAAAATTTTTTAACATTTGTATTTCGGCATATTTTTAGATGATGAAATGTTAAGAATGTATCTACATTTATATTTTATCTTACGTTTAATTATCTATAATCCCCAACATAACACAACAATAGTTTATGAATCTGAAAAATAAAATCTTGCTCGTTGAAGACGACAGAAATTTTGGAGATGTGCTCTGCTCCTACCTCGAAATGAATGACTACGAGGTAACTATTGCTACAGATGGTGAAATGGGCCTTGAGGAATTTAAAAAAGATCGTTTCGACCTTTGTATCTTTGATGTGATGATGCCAAAAAAAGATGGCTTTGCACTTGCCAAAGATGTAAGGGAACTCGACCAGACTGTATCAATAATTTTTCTGACGGCCAAAACCATGAAAGAAGATGTTATTAAAGGTTTTAAACTGGGCGCCGACGATTATATCTCTAAACCGTTCACCTCAGAGGAGCTGCTCTACAGAATTCAGGCTGTACTGAAACGCGGCAATAAACCCGAAAAACAAAAGCAGGAATCGAAAGATTTTTATATCGGCAAATATCATTTTAATTACCCTTTGCGTATACTAAATGTAAAAACAGATAAAGGAGTCGATCTCCAGGAAAAACTTTCACCCAAAGAAGCCGAGCTACTCAAACTGTTTTGCAAGTACAGCAACGATATCCTGCCAAGAAGTCTGGCACTCAAGGAAATATGGGGCGATGATAACTATTTTACCGCAAGAAGTATGGATGTTTTTGTGACCAAGCTGCGCAAATACTTAAAATACGATGACAACATAGAGATTGTAAATATTCATGGTAATGGTTTTCAACTTAGAATTAAGGAGGGCGAAGACGCCTGATTTTCCTAAAAAAATAGCAATTATATTAAATCCGATTTTTCAGTCGGATTTTTTTGTCTTCCCACCTAAAATTTTACTTTTTCAATATTAATTTTTTGGCCAGTTACTAACTATCCTTTTTATGACAAAAAAATTGTAATAACTTGCGAAGTTAATTTAGTAAACAAGATGTTTTATTTATGAATTTGTGTATTGACATTGGAAACACCCGTACAAAAGTTGCAGTATTTGATGCCGACGGCAGTCTGGTAAAACTTATTATCAGAGAGGATTATACCTCGGGTAAATTGGACAAGGTTTTGAAAAAATATGAGATAGAAAATGTAATTGTTTCCTCGGTCCGAAAAAAACAGGGTAAGTACAAACGTATGCTGGGCAATAAGGTGAAAACCTTTTTTGAATTGACCCATGAAACACCCATACCGGTGAAAAATCTTTATCAAACTCCCGAAACCCTGGGTAAAGACCGCCTCGCGGGCGTAGTAGGCGCATTCTATCTTTTTCCGGGCAGCGATGCACTTGTAGTCGATGCCGGCACCTGTATCACTTACGATATCATCGACTCAAAAGGAAATTATTTTGGTGGAAGTATTCTGCCAGGCATTGAGATGCGTTTCAAATCTTTAAATACATTTACTGCGAGATTGCCTCTGGTGCACCGCGATGTGCTAGACACGCACATAGGCGATACAACTTTGACAAGTATACAAACCGGAATACAATTTGGAGTCGTTTATGAAATGAAGGGCTTTATTGCTAAATATCGTGAAAATTATCCCGATATTCGCGTGCTTGTTACCGGAGGCGATGCAAGTTTTTTTGAAAGTCAGATGGAAAATCAGATATTTGCAGTTCCGGATCTGGTACTTATGGGTTTGAACCAAATTTTAAATTACAATGTCGACATCATTAAAGCAGTTTGAACATAGAGAATTCATTTTTAGTAAAATATTTTTTCTAATTGTTTTTTCAGTAATAATCAGCATTGCAGCCAATGCACAAAATTACACCCGCAGAAATTCCCCTTATTCGCGATACGGTATAGGAGATGTGTTCAGCACGCAGTTTACCCAACAGCTAAGTACAGGAGGAGCATTCAGTGCCACTTACAATTCGCTCTGGGATGCTGGCATTATCAATCCTGCAGCGCTTGGTCATTTACAGACTACTGCCTTTGAAGCCGGGGTATTTTATAAACACAGTCAATTGAGTGAAAATACTACGGGTCGTAAAGCTGCAGCTAATGATGGAAACCTTTCCTACCTCTCCCTCTCCTTCCCTATAACCCGCAGTTGGGAAATAGAAACAGATACACTAAGACGGGCTATTCCAATACAGTGGGGCATGGGCATAAGTCTGTCTCCGCACAGTACAATCGGCTACGATGCCAGAATTACAAGAAATTTGACAGATATTGGCGAAGTGGAATACCGCTACGCCGGTGAGGGTACCAGATTTAGAGCAAATTGGGCCAATGGTATCAGATACAAAGGATTATCTGTAGGTGCTAATCTTGCGCTGCTCTTTGGTACGGTATCAGAAAGAAACACTATTAATTTCCAGGACAGCGCCTACAATTTTGCTTATAACGAGCGTATTCTCAACAACAAAAATACACTCGGGTTGCTTTGGGATATTGGTGCTCAGTACGATTTATATCTTACAAAACAAAAAGACAGGCCCAATCCACTTGAAGACCTTCGACTTACCTTGGGTGCCTACTCGGGCAGCAGTAGTAATTTGCGCATTCTCGACCGACAGGAGCAGATACGCTACGGCAGTGCATTTGGTGTCGACACCCTTGTTATGAGTGATGATGTCCGCAGTTCTATGAAATTGCCGCTTAGCCTTGGCGCCGGAATAGCCATTACAAAAGGTATGAACTGGCGATTTGGTCTAAATTATGAAACCCAATTCTGGAACAGTTTCAATTATGCGGGCATTAATATGGCCAATAGTTACACCATTGCTGCCGGTGCAGAGTTTACACCAAATTTTAAAGACATTTCTAATTATTTTAATAGAATCCGCTATCGTTTTGGCTCTTATTACGGAAAAGACCCTAGAATTATCGTAGCAGGGACAGAAACTTACCAACTTTTAAAATATGGCATAACTTTTGGCTTAGGATTAAGGATGAAACCGCAGAAGTCGACCAGCGAATATGCAATACTTGGACAAACACAAATAGGATTTGAATTTGGTTACCTTGGACATCCCGAACTAATCAATGAATATTTTTTCCAAATCAATCTTGCATTCTCACTCAACGACGGCTCCTGGTTCAGAAGAGCAAAATTCAGATAAAATTTAAAATTGAAATAGATTATGAAACGCCAATTAAACACCATCAGATTTTTTCTTGCTGCTGCCTTTTTGGTAATGGGCATGCAAGACATCAGTGCACAATGCGATAGCTGGGAAAAACACCCAAAAGGCGCCGAAGAAGCTAAAAAATTGCATGTCTTATATAGAGACAAAATGAAAGAAAAAAAATACGAGGAAGCCTTCCCCCTTTGGGAAGACCTCTTCAAGTATGTTCAAATACCACTTCCTGCTAAAAAAACGCATTTTAATGACGGCGTAGAAATGTATGTTTATTTTGCCAAAGCAGAGAAAGATAAAACCAAGAAAAAGGAATATCTCGACAAAATGAATGCCCTTTATGAGCAGATGGCAAAATGTAATGGTGAAGATGCAACAGATTTGGGCTGGCAAGCTTTCTACCTGTACGCTAACGGCTATGGATATGCCGAAGCATATAAAATCTTTGAAAAATCCTTAGAATTGGGCAAAGATTCGCCTCCTGCAATGATTATGGTGTATATGTCATCCATTGCCATACATTTCAACAAAAACAAAACAGCAGGTTTCAGCGATCAGGACATTTTGAACCTTTACGAAAGATTCAAAACAATCTGTGAGAAAAACAAAAGTTCAAAAGATGCTGCAAACTATGCCAAATATTGGATAGAAGTAGAAAAACAGTATTCTTTGGCGCCTCATATTTTTGGTTGCGATTATTGGGTGGCAAAATTGCAACCCGAAGTAAAGAAAAATTGGCAAAATGCTGATAGCCTGAAAATAATAGCGCTCAAGCTTTCAGAGAAATGCGGTAAAGAAAATGAACTGTATAAAGAAGCTAATGGGCAATACCGCACACTGATGATCGATGTAGAAAAACAGCGCCAGGGCGAAATTCTTAAATCTGATACAACTACGGTTTATTCAAAGATTTTGGCCTACCGTATCCTTGCAGATATCGACAAAGCCAATGAATCGGAGTATAAAAGCAAAGAATCAGCGTTAATGCCGGAATTTGCTGCCAGTACTAAGGAATGGGTTGACAACAAAACTCGAGGAGAAGACATTTACCGTTATGCATTTAAATTGTACGAGGAAGGTAATTTCAGTCAGGCACGTAACTACTGCCGACTCACTTCAAAACTACTTCCAAACTGGGGAGAACCATATATTCTTGTTGGCACAATGTATGCCAGTAGTGGCCCGCGTTGCAGTGCAAATGGAACCGGTTTTGATGCTCAAATCTGTGTTTGGCCTGCAATCGACGAATGGTCTATGGCCAAGGCAGTAGATCCTTCAAAAGCAGATAAAGCAAATCAGCTCATTGCAAAATACGGTGCTTTCATGCCTACAAAAACTGAATTGGCTCAACGCGGCATTAACCCTGGAACCCCCTATACTGTTCCATGCTGGATTCAGGTAACCACCACCGCAAGAGGCATTTAAATCATATATTATCAACTCATTATACATGGGGGCTGGGAATACCCGCCCCCTTTTTATATTAAGACTATGAAACTGTTCAATTTTCTATTTCTGGTCGTATGCACTTTCAGTTTCTGCAAAGCACAGCAACAATTGCTTTTTTCAGAAGATTTTAATGACAATAAAAATGTCTGGCTCGAAAACGATAATCCGACACGTTCAGCCTTTATCAGAAACGGGAAATATGAACTCAGTTACAAGCAGTTTACCAACAGCTGGAATTTTTGGAATCAGGTAAGTTATTTTTCCAATAGTAAGGATTTTAAGATTGAAACCAAAATGGTTCAGACTGAGGGCGACCCGGCTCGTCCCTATTCGCTTATCTGGGGTGTAAAAGACGCATACAATGGGCATGGTATCTCGCTCAACGGGCAGGGGCAGTTCAGGGTGTACAGTTGGGTCGATTCGCAATTTATAGATGTAAAAACCTGGACCTTTAATCAGGCTGTAAAGAAACAGGGCGCCGAAAACATTGTAAGAATTGAGGCTAAGGGCAATAAAATAAATTATTATATCAATGAAGTTCTGGTTTTCAGTAACAATAAACCTAATCTTTTCGGGGCAAAAATTGGAATCAATCTTGAACGCCGGATGAAAGTAAATGTCGATTACATAAGGGTTTGGCAAGATCAAAAAATCAATCTGGTAAGCGATGCTAAGCAAGGTCGAAAAAAAGAAAATCCGGGCAAGGCAATAAATAGTGAAAGCAACGATATCATGCCTGTGCTAAGTGCCGATGGGCTAACGCTCTATTTCGTCAGAAAGAAATACGAGGGAAATATTGGCAAAGACAAAAAAGATGATGTCTGGGTTTCGAACCTTGGTCCGAATGGCTGGTCAACTGCCCAGAATATTGGTGCACCCATTAATAATGACGATTATAACTTTGTAATTTTTGCCGCACCCGACGGACAAACCCTCATTGTAGGCAACCGATACCGCAGCGATGGGGCCATTCAGGGAAAAGGTATTTCCATGTCCAGAAAAAGTGGGAACAACTGGACAATTCCTCAAAATATTGAAATAGAAAACTATGTAAATTCCGATAATCAGGTTGCTATTTCTTTTTCGGCCAATAGAAAGGTAATGATGCTATCTGTCGCAGGTAAGGGTTGCTATGGTTACAAAGATATTTATGTAAGTTTCCAGATTGATGAAACACATTATACCGAGCCAAAAAATCTCGGGCCGGTGGTTAATTCCTATCTCGACGAAACGACACCCTACCTCGCTGCAGACGGGAAGACACTTTATTTTTCATCGGAGGGGCACATGGGTTATGGAAGCGCAGACGTATTTGTAACCCGAAGACTTGATGATAGCTGGACCCGCTGGACCGAACCCCAAAATCTGGGACCGGAAATCAATGCGGAAGGATGGGACGCCTATTACAGCATTCCGGCTACAGGCAACAAAGCCTATATGGTTTCGAGCGATGCAAAACTGGGCAACACCGATATTATTTCGATAGAAGTGCCAAAATCGGCACAGCCAGATCCTGTGGCCATTTTATCGGGCAGGATATTGCATGGTATCAGCAAAAAACCGTTATCCTCTGAAATCAGTTTTTACAGTGGAAAAAGTCATAAAGAAGCCGGACTTTCAAATTCCGACTCCATTAAGGGAGAATTTAAAATGATTTTACCGCTAGGCACTTCATACGAAGTATTACCTTTAAAAAGAGGTTTTTATGCAGGTACTGAATTGATTGAACTGAAAGACAAGAGTGCCCTGGCTGAAAGGAAATTTGACATGTTGCTTTATCCTCTTCAAAAAGGTATAACAATTCCCATTGGACGGCTGCGTTTCGACGATAAGGTTCAACCTACCGAGGCTGCTTTGAACGAAATTGACCGACTTGCTGACCTGCTCGAACAGTATCCCGATATGAAAATTGAGCTACATGGTTCAAAAGATGATACTAAAGCAAAAGATCAGGCTATAAAAGTAGCGGAGCTGCTAAAAAAATCGGGCATTAATTATGAAAGACTTTCAATATCTCAAAACAATGCTCTAGCGGCTTTCAGTTTTACAATTATGGCCGATAAACCTCAGGTAATTGCAGAAAAGAGTGCTCCAAAGAATTTTAACAAAACAATTGATGTCAACAAAATCAGCAGTGGAGAATGTTTTAGAATTAATGAGCTGTACTATATGTCCGATTCAACCTCTTTTACCCCCAATTCAATCCGCGCCTTGGATGAACTAGCCGATTTTTTAAGAAAAAACAGCAATACCCAGGTTGAAATAGGCGGTCACACCAGCGGTTTGCCTGCGCATGCATATTGCGATAAACTTTCACTGCAAAGGGCTGAAAATGTTGTAAAATACCTTATCAGCAAGGGTGTAAACGCAAATCAACTCAGTGCCAAAGGTTACGGAAAAAGAGCCCCGGTTTCAGATAACACTACAGAATATGGCAGAAGAATGAATCAGCGGGTTGAGGTAAAAATATTGAAGGCGAATTAATCCTTTACACAGCGGCATGAACAGCGGTAAGTTTTCTTTTCAATGCTGTACCCAACACGAGGATTACTGATGTTTACATAAGTGGCTTCCTTTGAATCGTTTTGAGATGTCCAATAATAGGCTCCCTTAGCAAATTGATCGAAACCAAAGAAAGGTTCGTAGTAACCCGCCGGATAAACATTGAAACCCGAACTGTTGTTGCCGTTTTTAGCATCTTCCCAACCGCTTACCGAGGTCATACGCTCAGTATCGTTGTTCAGTTCTTCCAAAAGTGAGGTCCATTCTTCCTCGCTCGGAATATGCCAGCCAAGTGGACAAATACCTCTGTGATTTTCCTCTGAAGTCCATTGATTACGACTGTATTTTGCATGAAGGGCCATCAGGCTTGTCCAATTGTAGAGTATCCCATATTCACCTGTTTTGTCTTCAGGGATTTCCGTTCCGGCTGTTTCGAAATAACGCAGATTTTCAGCCATCCAAATTTTATTGCTGATATTTACCGTTTTATAAACCTGGCCATCGCGTCTGTCGGTAAAAAAAGAATCATTTTCGACTATCTCTTTTTTGACACAGCGGCAAGAATAGGCATATTTCTTTTTACCTTCATTGCGAAAAACAGTTGTGCTGTCGGCAAGCAGATAACGATAAGTTTTGTAAATACCATTAATACCCGATGAAGACCAAAAAACCGCACTTTCGCCCAATTCCCTGAAACTTTTATCGTAAGCGGCATAATATCCTGCAGGTAGTGCATTAAAGCCAGAACTATTGTTTCCGGAACCCCTGATCCAATCTTTTTCAGATTTTAAGGAAGTACCAATTGATTTGCCCCTGTGGTATTTTTTATTCAATTCATTCAATGCCATTCCCTGAATCCGCTCAAGACTTTTCCAATCTGCATCGGATGGCAATTGCCATCCTTCGGGACAAACTTCCTGAGCCTGTTTCCAATTATAAAAACGGCCATACTTTTTATCTTTAAATGCAGGATTTTCTAAGGAACCTGGCAGATTATAGCGCAGGTTTTCTGACATCCAAACAAGATTACCGATAAGTATGGTGCTATAAACCTGTCCATCTCGCGAATCGGTAAAAGTTCCTTTTTCCTGACTAAAAAGTAAAAAAGGGCTAAAAAGAATAGTGATTAGTAAGGCTGATTTCATAATTAGTTAAAATCCTAAAAAAATTAATGGCAGTCATTTGTCGCAAGAGCTGAGCAATACTACAAAGCTTACAGCAATAAGAAATAATTCTTACTGGTTTGGTTTGACTTTGAAAGTTGTTAATGGAAAAGATTATTGATTTATTGGGTTTTGTTTTATCAGTTTAAAATAAAGAACTCCATATTTTTTCCTGAAATAATTATAATAAGTTATAATCATAACTGTGATAGCAATTGATATTTGCAAAAAATAAATTGCAGGGTTTTCGGGTTCTGCCAAAATTAGAATAAAACTAATTAATAAAATAATTAATAAAAAAACGCTCAGGCCATTTAAACCTCTATATTTTTCAACTACATACAAATACTCCTGATCAACTTCAAGGTTTAGCTCCAAAACTGCTAAGTCAAAGTACTTTGATTTTGCCTCAGCTATATGCTGTCCGGCCTGAACTTCAATGGATAACATCTGCCCTGATGTAACTATGCCAATAAACTGGTTATTACGAAAAATTGAATGTTCTTTCCCATCTGTACTATATTTGGGTCTAGCAAAAATTAATTTCGGCATAGACAAAATGTATGTATTGTAATTTAAATATATAATGCGTATTTTTATATCACGTTCTACAACCCTCCGCTTTTAATTTTATTTTTCAAAAACCCAACAATTTCATCAGAATTGTAGGCATTTTGGAATTCTGAGATTGATAGGTTTCTGTACGGTTGAAGCATGTTTTCCTGTTCCATTTCGACCTTCGACAGCTCATGTTTAAAAGAGTTCAAATCTCCAAAATTGTATTTAATAAAATTTGCATTTTCATCATCCTGGCGACTTGAATAGCCATTATTAAAATATTTTGGTGATTGGGTAACATAAAATACATTATTCGTCTGGTTTACATCGTTTGAATTTCCTTTATCGATGTAGAAAACAAGATAATAACTACCTGTTATGCCCGGCATGAAATAATCCCAATAGGTAGTTGCTGTTCCAAAAAGCTTTTGGCTCATAGATGCGCCCGGCTCCAGATCTACGTTAAATAGGCAATAGTTGTTATTTATATTCTGATAAGTATTTTGGGGAATACTGTTTGTAAATTCCCCTTTGAGAATTATACCATAATTATTGACATCGAAGGCATTAACCCAAAGATAATATATGTTCCATCCACTCGAAGAATTAACTGTTTGATTTCCAATATTTTTAACATCGAAATATGTTTTGCGGGCATTGGTATAGGAGGAAAAATTAGGATAGCGCGAATAATCTGAACTGACAATTGCCGTTAAGTCACTACCACTTGTGTTTGCTGGTGGGTTAACTATGGTTGTATTATTATCGTTAAAAACAACAAAAAGCGACCTTTTACCACCTTGAATACAGAATTTATTTACTAAAAAATTATAATCTACCCAAAGATAACCGTTATCGCCCCATCCGGTACCCCAGGAATTTATAATCCTAAAAGCAGATTTCGAATCATCATATCCAGCTATTACCATTGCGTGTCCGCCTGCCCCTCTGCTGTAATCAAGATTTCTCAAAACATCAGGTCCGCTGAGATATTGGAACTGACTATTGACCATAGCCCCAATCACAACTGGAACACCCTGAGCCAGATACTCTTTTATCTGATTTATAGAGCCGTCAATCCTACGGTAATTCTTTATTTTATTTGAGGAAGCTGTAACTGAATTACCTGGCGAAGTACTTCGACATATTCCATCATAAGGCACATTCGCTAAGGTATTTACACCTCTTGTCATCAGCACATCAAATGCATACTCAAATTGAGTTCCGCGATCGCAAAATCTTCTGGTGCTACTGATTGAAAAAAATAAATCAGTGGGAGAGTACTGATAATTTTCCGATTGTAATTGATTGGAATTCAAACTATTTGAAATTCCATCCAGATAGGACTTTGTATTATATCCAACCGACCATGCTACACAGGTACCCAGCAGCCCCTGATCTCCGATTGGTGGAAATTTGGGGGTCAGATCGACAAAAGCCGGCAAAGAAGAATTTGACTGATAATTACCATAATTAATCGCAACAGGAATATTCTGACTGTAATTTTCGTCGTTGTCCCAGCCTGTTCCATATAGGTTATTATCTGGTGTAGGGCAATCTTTTTTACAAGATATCAGCATGAAGATAATACCTGCGTAAAAAAGGCAATTTTTAAAGTAATTCATAAGGTTCGATTTTGTAACTTAAAAAAGGAAAACGCAATAATATAACTATTATTATATTATGAACATCCTACATAAAATCAACATCCACCTCATAAGGATAGGTCATCAGAAAGCCGATGGCACGATCAAGGCTCATTCCCTTAAATATCACTCTGTAAGTTATTTCAAAAATTGGTGCACTGATGTTTTTTTGTTGCATCAAATAGTGTACCGTTTCCAGTGTTTTGATACCTTCAATCATTTCAGATGATTCATTTACAATATCTTCCAGTTTTTCACCTTGAGCGATTCTCATACCTGCAGTGTAATTGCGGCTTTTAGTACCAGATGCTGTTGCAACCAGGTCACCGATTCCGGCCACGCCAAGGAATGCTTTGGCATCTGCTCCCATTGCTTTGCCGATGTGAATCATCTCGGAGAGTCCTCGGGTGATAAGCAGTGCCCAGATATTTTTGCCCAAACCTTTTCCGCCCAAAAGTCCGGCAGCGAGCGCAATGACATTTTTCAAGACTCCGGCAAGTTCTGCACCTATGATATCGTGTGTACCATAAACCTGAAAACGTGGGCTGCGTAAGAGCACCTGTCCAGCTTTAATAACCTCTGTATAGCGGCTTGCCAGGAGGGTTGCTGCAGGTTGTCCTTCCAAAATCTCGGCTGAAAGATTGGGGCCTGAAAGGCAGCCGATACGGCAAACTACTGACTCTTCCTCGATAACCTGACTCATGGTTTTGATACTTTGCAGTTTGAGATTTTCTCCTTCGATAACCGTATCGAGTCCTTTGGTGCCGTGAATCAGAAAGTGCGAAGGCTTGAGAAATGGTGCCAAATCGCAAATCATCTCCCTGAAATATCGGGAGGGCACCACCGGAAATATTATCTGACAGGCAGCTGCCAGTTTCTCTAAATCATCAGTTGCCTTTACCTTTGGAGATAATTGACTGTAGATTCCGCTTCGGGCTTTGATTGCTTCAAAAACTTCAGGTCTTCGGGCAAACAACAATATTTCATCTACATTCTCAGCAAGCAGATTACAAATAGTGATACCAAAACTTCCGGAACCGACTACGCCAACAGGCTTATCTGAATATTCATTTTTTTCAGTCATTTTTTGATTTGTTTTATGCCATTCCCAAAGGCAAAATATTAATTTGCAATATTAGCTAAAAATTTTGAACTTTTTTTTCGATCTGACACACCAATTTTTAAATCAGCTGCATCTAAGTATTCAGTGAAGCAAAAAATGCAGGTCTCTGCAATTCAAATAAATTTTTTCAACTAATTATATTCTACCGATTATGACAAAGCTTATAAGTTTTTTCGCATTTTGGTTGGCCGCTACCTTCGCTCCTCAGCCGGCCAACAACCCCAACACAGAAAATCAGACAACTGCGGCGCCCAAAATTCAGGTTGCACTCCTGCTGGACACCAGCGGCAGTATGGACGGCCTTATTGAACAGGCAAAATCGCAGCTATGGAAAATGGTAAATGAACTAGCCACTTCGAAACGCGATGGAAAGGTTCCCGATATAGAAATTGCCTTGTACGAATACGGAAAAGATGAATATGCTGCAAAAGATGGATATATCAAACAGTTGGTGCCACTTACGACAGATCTTGACCTGGTTTCGGAACAGCTATTTAAACTTAAAACCAATGGTGGCAGTGAATTTTGCGGCTGGGTAATAAAAGATGCCGCCAAGGATTTGAAATGGAGCAAAAGCAACGATGACCTGAAAATTATCATCATTGCAGGAAACGAACCATTTACACAAGGCGAGGTAGATTATAAAAACAGCTGTAAAACTGCAATTACTGACGGAATTATTGTTAACACTATTTTCTGTGGCGACTGTGAAGAAGGTGTGCGTACGATGTGGAAAGATGGTGCCGACCGTGCCGACGGTAAATACATGTGTATTAACCACAATGCAGCAGTTGTGCATATTGCAACTCCTTATGACAGCGAAATTGTCAAATTGAACGAAGATCTAAACAAAACTTATATCGCCTACGGCTCGAAAGGTAGAGAGAAAAAAGAACGCCAGGCCGTACAAGATGCCAATGCAGGTGTTTACAGTGAATCCAATGTAGCCGAAAGAGCAGTTTCAAAATCAAGCGCAGCCTATAAAAATGACGATTGGGACGCTGTTGACAGATTCAAAGACAATGACAAGGCACTTGCCGAACTCAAAGAAGAAGAACTACCTGCCGAAATGAAAGGTATGAACGCAACGCAACGCAAAGATTTTGTTGATAAAAAAGCCAAAGAGCGTGAAGCGGTTCAAACGAAAATTCGCGAGGTAAATGAAAAACGTGAAAAATACATTGCCGATGAACGCAAAAAACAAAGCGGTGAAAGCAAAAATACGCTCGACGAGGCTATGCTTGGTGCAGTTAGGGAACAGGCAATCAAAAAGAAATATAAGTTTGAGAAATAAACATCTGTAATCATACCCCTCCTTTTTCAAAAAAGCGGTTGCGAAAGCAACCGCTTTTTTGATTTTTGGATGAACAGAAAGTAAGGTTGCTGTTTCAGTCGAATTTTTATTTCATTTTTTTAAAACTTTTTTTCACCCTTTCAATTTTTAAAAAAACAGTCCTGGCTGAAAATCCTGCAAGCCGCATTTTATATGATTTTTTTAAAATTTTTTGTATCAAAATCTGTCCATTTTCGGGAATCGGAATTTTACAAATCGAAAAAAATTGGTTTTTATTTGAGCACTGCTTAAGCTATTTTGTGCAAAAGACATAGAAATGCTATTTTTTTTCATTAGCTTTATTTTTGTTATGAAAAACTAAAAACTATGAATTACAAAATTGCCAGTTTATTTTATTGTCTATTCCTGCTTTGGTCAAAAGGGATTGCAGCTCAAACACCTGATTCTATCGAAACAAAATTGCTTGGTTGGATGGCTAGAGGAGATACCTCGGTCTTTGCTATTTCAAAGGAAGCGAATAATTATCTGGATACCACCCAAAGCGCCTCAAAGGAGTCATTTGCTAAAAAGTATGGGCGATGGTATAATGTTTGGAATAATCGTATTGATTCTTTTGGACAGATAGATAGAGCTGCTAATAAAATGTTAAATTACTTATCTGAAATATCAGAATTTGATCGAATTTGTGAAAATGGTGGGGATTGGAAACTTCTGGGCCCATTAAAAAATACAGAAACCGGTAAACAAAATCTTGGAATTGTTGTGACATTCCATACCCAAAACATATGAAATGATTACATTATTAAATGTACACCCAAATAATTCTAATATAATTTATGCTGCTAGTAGCAATATTGCCGCAAGAATATATAAATCATCTGATGCTGGAAATACATGGTCTACAATATTAACTCATTGGGGGATAGATAAAATTTATGATATTGAATTTGCAATTGGGCGCCCTGATACAATTTTTATTTCTGATGGAGACAATCGAGATTGGGATAAAGCAGGTATCTATCGTTCTTTTGATGGAGGGATTAATTGGACTGAAGTTACGCCTTCAAGTCAACAATCCGAAAGATATGAAATGGCAACAAGCAATGCAGAACCAGGAAAAATTTATACTGCATTTTTTGACGAACTAGATAGCGCTAACAAAGTTTTTTCGTCATCAGATTGGGGGGATACTTGGCAATTAGTTGCAAATTTGGGGTCAATAGACAAACTTGGATATTGGAAAAATGAATTTGTAATAAATCAACTTAATCCAAATATAATGTATTTTGGAGCAATTGCAACTTTCAAATATAATGATAGTACAGGATTAAGAACAACAATCTCAGATTCATATTTTGGTTCATCATATCCAAATACTCATGCTGATATTAGAGATTTGCAAATATTAAGTTCAAGCTATGATGGCAGTAATGATATTCTTTTGATTGCAACTGATGGTGGAACTTCAAAAAGTTACAATGGTGGTGGAAGTTGGAAAGATCTTAATGGAAATGGTCCTTGTATTACCCAATTTTATGACATGAGTGTATCCTCATTTGGGAAAAATTATTATGCAGGTGGGACACAAGATAATAGCACCTTCTTCCATAAAAATAGCACTTGGGATAATTTTTTTTCCGGGGATGGGGGACAAACAATTATATCCTGGTCAAACCCCAATAGAATATTTTTTAGAATGAATGAAAGAATTTACACAAGCTCTAATTTTGGTATTTCATCTAATAGTATTTCGTTAATTGGCAATGCATCACACAGATTTGTTGATGCTGTCATGAATCAAAACGCCTTAGATTCAACAATAATTTATGTTTCTAAAGGTATGGATTTTAAAAGAATAAAACAAACGGGAACCAATAGTTTTGCAAGTACAAATTTCCCGAATCTAATGCTAAGTACAGGCTTAACTGATTCTTCAGCTGCCTATTATTTTGTCCTATCATGCAAGAAAAGGAAAAAGCTGAAGAAAATGCTTTAAAGGTAGTCGTTCGCCCTAACCCTGCCCGGCAATGGGTTGTTTTTGATACAGAAATAGGTGAAGACAAAGAAAATGTCATGCTTTATATTTCTGATCTGAACGGCAGAATTGTGTACAGCAGAAAAATAACATCCGGTATTCAAAGCATACCAATAGATACGGAAGGTTTTCCCGAAGGTATCTACTATTATTGGGTAGCCACTCAAAAAGAAAGGAGCAATGCCTTGAAATTAGTGATTGTAAAACCATAAGCTAACCTTTTGCAGGCAGCCCTTCGGCTGCCTGCTTTTTAATTTTTTTGCTATGAAAAAATTACCTCTTTGCTTGCTGTTGTTAGTTATGTATCTGGAAATGAACGGACAAAGCATTACTTTCAATAAAAGATACAGCCTAGGTTATCCTGCGGCTGTATTTTGTGGGTTACACATATCCGATTCTATTTATTTTGTAAGTGGTATAGTAGCAAGTCCTCTAAATTCCAATAATACGGGAGCTTTATTTGCAAGGTTCGATACTATGGGAAATTGTATAGACTCCGGGGCAGTCTATGCTTTGGGGAGGAATTACCAAACGTGGCAAAATACGTTGAATTTTGATGAGAATAGTTTTTCAATTAGTGGTTATGGCTCTGATCAAACCATGAATTTTTGCATGCTCTTAAAATATAATATAAGTGGTGATACACTTTGGCTGAGAAAGTACATCGACCCTAATGCACCCACGGGGTTTATTGTGAACAGCGACATGAAACCGACTGTAAATGGGAGCTATTTATTAGCTGCTACCGTTACAGATTCAACTATATTAAAGGGAGTACCCTATATTCTATGTTTAGATTCTATTGGTAATATTCTTTGGGATACTACCTTCCCTAATCCTGTGCTTCACCGGTACTATGCCAGGTTCTTTAAAGATATGCCCGATAAAAATGTTATTACTTTTTATGAGAATAATATACAAAACCAAAGTACCGCTGGCAATTACCAAGCCCGCCATATATATACAGAATTGGACGACTTGGGCAACGTACTTTGGACACGTAGTCCCCTGCCAAGCAACTTATTGGTAGGCATGCCCAATGAACTGATAAAAACCAAAGACGGCGGTTATCTAATGGGGACTTCTTACGGGGTCAGAAAACAATACAATCCAAACTATTATGGGCTGGAATTTGACGGCTATGTCTATAAATTGGACAGCAGTTGGAATTTTTTATGGGGAAGAAGACTTATGGGCGTTGCAACATCGGATCATTCTGCCATTCGGAAAGTATATGAACAGGAAGACAGCAGTATTATTGCTATTGGAACGATTCCTTACTACGCACCCAATGACACTTTTGGTTTTTGGTACGGAGCGGTTTTTAAATTATCGGCACAAGGGGACAGTATTTGGGGGCGAAAATATTATATAACTGAGCTTATCGGCAATCGCAATAAGGTTTATGACGCAAAACGTACCCCTGACGGTGGTTTTCTTATTTGTGGCGAATCGACCGGCTATATGGCTGGGCAGCCACAACAACAAGGTTGGCTACTCAAACTCGACAGCATGGGCTGCCTCATACCCGGCTGCAACCTCACGGCAGTAGAAAACATCGCTGGGCAGGAAGAAAAAATTGATATAAAGGTTTATCCCAATCCTGTGCAGGCGGGGGAATATTTGAATTTTTATATTGGGGCCCTGGATTCGGATAGCCGTCCGAATTTATCGGCAATGATATATGATATATACGGAAAATTATTGCAAAATCATTCCCTCCCTTCCGATGATGCCACCTATATGCTGCCAACAGAAGGTATGTCGCCTGGGACATATATTTTGCATGTATTGGATGAAAGAGGAAGGATTTTGGGGGTAAAACAGGTTGTGATAAGGTAATTCAATATTCAACAAGAACTTGATTTTTATCTTTTAATAGAATATGGTAACTTGCACCCTTGTATGTTGTTAAAATGTTTTGTTTAAAATAATAAAATGAAAAAAAGAGAATTTCTTAAAACAGGTTCAATTTTGGCCTTGGGCAGTTTGGCTGCTCCTATATTATTGGATAGCTGCAAAACCAAAAATGCAGTTGTCATTTCTGATAAAGAAAAGGAAAAATCACCTGCTGCAGCTGCTGTTCATGTACTGCCGCCTTTGGAATATGCATTCAATGCCCTTGAACCGCATATTGATGCGATGACCATGGAAATCCATCATGGGAAACATCATGCGGGCTATGTCAACAATCTGAATAAGGCATTGGAAGGACATGAATGGGCCAACATTGACTTAGTGGAAATCTTCAATAAACTAATGCCCAACGATAAAAACACTGCCATCAGAAACAATGCCGGCGGACATTTCAACCACAGTCTTTTCTGGAGGACCTTGGGTCCGAATGCAGGCGGTACTCCACAAGGCAAATTACTCGACAAAATCAACACTAACTTTGGTTCATTCGAAGCATTTAAAACGGCATTTAGTGAGGCTGCGATGAAGGTTTTTGGTTCGGGTTGGGCTTGGCTCTGCCTCGATGAGAATGAAAATCTGTTCATTACGACTACAGCAAATCAGGATAATCCGCTCATGAAAAATCTGGTTCAAAAATCAGGTACACCAATTTTCGGTTTGGATGTTTGGGAGCATGCCTATTATCTAAAATATCAAAACAAAAGAAAGGATTATCTCAGCGCCTTATTTAACCTGATTCGTTGGGATCGTGTCACTGAAGAATACAATAAAGTAATCAAATAAGCTTATGAATATTATAGAAAACGAACTGATGCCGCCTCCTGCAAAAGGACATTATTCACACTGCGTGGAACACAATGGCATTTTGTACCTTTCGGGGCAACTTCCGCTTTTGCCCGATGGCACTGTGCCCGATGGAATTGAGGCGCAAACCCTGCTCACCCTGCAAAAGGTTGAAAAAATTCTTCAGGCAGCCGGCAGTAACAAGGAACAGATTCTTCGCATGACGGTTTATATTACCGATATCGCTTATTGGCCACAGGTAAATGCAGTTTATGCCGAATTTTTTGCTGCGCACAAGCCAGC
Organism: Saprospira sp.; assembly: GCA_044379045.1. Classification (GTDB taxonomy): domain Bacteria; phylum Bacteroidota; class Bacteroidia; order Chitinophagales; family Saprospiraceae; genus Saprospira. The sequence goes on along the minus strand of JBIPOO010000028.1, from coordinate 5,262 downwards.
CAGATGTATCATTCCTTGCGGAAAGCTAAATTACGGCGCTTTGATAGAAATTGATTGTACAGCCTTTGTATAAGCTATGCTGCTCTATTTTTTTATAATTTCGCTGCTGCTCTTTGTTACGGTCAGTATTATTGCTAACTACAACGCCCGTATTTATTCGCGTGAGGTAGTTGAAAGAATCAGAAAAATGGAGTTGATTTATATCGAATTTATCCAAAAAAAATTAGAAAGAAAGGGTTTCAACAGCTTCGATCTGCAGAATGACCCAGAACTTTTGGCAAAGGATGCAGTCAGTAAATTAAATCCATCTTTGGAGGGACTTATCAATTATATCAATAAAGCCTATTTGTCGAAAGTAAAAATTCGGACGAACGCTGTATTTTTCCCAAATATTAGTGCCCTTTGCGAAGAAGCCTTTGCAACAAAAAATAAAAATCCCGAAAAAAGAATGAGTCTTGCCGAAACCGAAAGGTTCAGAATGGCGCTATACGATGCTGTTTATGCCGATATTTTTCAGAGAATTACCAATAAACAGAATGAAATCAGCATATCGTCTTAGGCTCATTTTATGTTTGTTTTATCTGCTGATACCCTTTGGACTATCTGCTTCGCAAACTAATTTATTCGAAAGGCCGGTTGAACCTACAATCGTAAAAGTTTCAGCATCGAAAAAAACTAAACGTACAAAAAAGCCCAAAAATAACTACAGGCTGCCTAAAGATCGGGTCTGGGGAATATGGTCACTCGCCACAGGTGGCTATCTCATTGTTTTTGCACTTTTCAGTGTATTATTTTTTATAGGATTTTACTATTATCTCTACCTTTTGGCCATACTGCTGGTCTTATTGGTTTTTGGTATCTATCTCACAGCAAACGGCGTTTCTATTATCGACCGAAGCTATATACATTATTCAGATCATCCGGACTTGAAGGCTGAACGGATTAGGCCAAGTATTTTCAGAGATTTTGTCTTTGCCGGGCTCCTTGCTTTGGCTATTTTGGGCTTTATTTTAATGCAATTTTACTTAAGTGCCTGGCTTTGTCTTATAGCAGTTTTGGCAATGATTACAGTTGCAACGATGAAAATGTCGACAATAAAATCTGACAAGAAGCGAGATAGAAACCTCTGAAAAATCTATTTAATCTTCTTTAAAAAACATCCTCAGATCGACAGCAGTCGTTTATTAAAAAAACAGTAGATTTTTCTTATCTTTGTGCTAATTGAAATTATAAAATATGGAAAAGGAACTGGTAAACAGAGTAGCTAACAGCGGACTTATCACCATCAATCTCGAAGAATTTTACCCTAAGGAAGAGATCTTGAGTTTCGACCTCAAAGACTATCTGTTCAGAGGATTGATTCTGCGCGAAAAAGATTTCAGAGAGGCTATGGCAGTTCATGACTGGACAGCATACCAAGGCAAAAATCTTGCAGTTTTCTGCTCTGCCGATGCCATCATACCCACCTGGGCTTACCAATTGGTGGCTGTTTATGCTGCACCTTTTTGTAAGATGATGATGCAGGGAACTCCCGAATTGTTTATCATTCAACATTATATGCAGGTTCTGGGCAAATTGGATTCAGAACAGTATCGCGACAAAAAAATAGTCGTGAAAGGTTGCAGCGACAAAGCCGTGCCGACTGCTGCATATATGGAATTGACCCGTATTCTTCGCCCTGTCGCCCACAGTATAATGTTTGGCGAACCCTGTTCTACGGTGCCGATTTACAAGAAAGAGAAGAAAAAAGAAGAAAACTAACCCTGAAAAATCCTTTGCCATGTCCCTATTGAAAAAAATTCTGCTGGCCTTAGTCGCATTCAGTGTTTTGGCTGCATTGCTAATCTTCAGTTCATTGTCGCCCGATAAGGACAAAAAGGATTCCGGTTCAAATTTACCCGAAGACGCAGTTCAACGCATCAAAATTCCAAAAATCCCCCAAAATCTCGATTTTGCCGGCGAGCCTGTTCCGCTAAACGATACTGAAGTGCGCGAGAGAATCGACCGCGAAATACTGGCCATTTGTTTTTGGCATTCGAGCATCATACAGAACATCAAATTCAGCCGCAGGTATTTTCCAATTATCGAAGCATTGTCAAAAAAACATGGCATCCCCGATGATTTTAAATACCTGGCCGTAACTGAAAGCAGCCTGCGTAATGCCACTTCGGTTGCTGGAGCAAAGGGCATCTGGCAGTTTATGCCCGAAACAGCCGAATCATATGACCTTTTTATCAGTAAAGAGGTCGATGAACGCTATAATTTTTATAAAGCTACAGATGCTGCCTGTCAATTATTGAAAAGACTGAAAGATAAATTTGGCAGCTGGACCCTTGCTGCGGCTGCTTACAACTGTGGCGAAGGAAGGGTAAAAGATAGAATGTCGGAACAGGGCCAAAGCTCATATTACGACTTGATACTGCCCGAAGAAACAATGCGCTATCTGCCCCGCATCATCGCCATGAAAGAAATTATGAAAAATCCGGCGAAATATGGTTACGCCTTGGAAGAAGCCGATTTTTACGCTCCAATGCCCAATTACAAAAAGCTGATAATTAAAGCGTCTGTCGAGCATTGGCCCGATTTCTGCAAAGAACACAATATCTCTTATAAAAATTTGACGCTGCATAATCCCTGGATTTTGGGCTATAAACTGACCAATACAAATGGCCGGGAGTTTGAGGTACTTATTCCGACTGAATAGACCTGTTTTATCCAAATAATAATCATGCAATCTGTTCCAATAAGCCTGTTTTGTCTACTGCTTTGCCTAAATCTAAATGCACAGCAATATAGGGAACAGTTTCCCGAAGGCCTGCTGCTGCTGAGATCGGACAGTATTTTTGCATTGAATTACCGTTCCGATGGCGTTTTGGATTTTGTTCCTTTTTACAGCGCACCCTATCTCGATTCAATTGGAGCTCTGGCTTACGATTCAAGAGATAATTTTTACTATGGCATTCGATACGACAATGCGCATCTCGTTAAATTTCATCTGAATGGCCGCTATGAAGACCTGGGCATTCCTACAGACAGCAGCGGCAAAAAACTGCCGAACGAAGACTTGACAAGCGCTGTTATTCACGCTCGAAAATTGTATGTACTCTCCTACTCAACCAATAGCATTTATGTGATTGACCTAGATAGTCGAAAATTTAAATTATTGATAGCGAACATCCCTTTCGCCCTACCAAATAGCCTTGCCTGGCATCCCGTTTCGGAAAAACTCTATATCCTTGACCAAAATGCTTTTCCAATAGTGATAAGCCCTAAAACAGGTATAATTGAAAAAAATTATTACACGGGTGCCTTTGCAAATTTACCCCGAAAAAAACTGCTCAGTTATGGCAAGCTTTGGTTTGGAAATGATGGACGCTGTTTTTTACTTGCCGGACAGGAAGGCATTCTTTATGAGCTCGATACCGAAAAAAGATTCGCCTATTACATTGCCAATCTTAATTTTAACTCGCCCAAAGATGCTGTTCCGCACGCTGCGCTCAGTTCGCCCCAATTCATTGCTAAAGAACTGCTTTCGCTAAAGGTTCAGCCTTATCAGCATCAAAGCGATTATCTTGAACTGGAATGGTACGAGCGGAACGACAAAGCCGAAGTTGCCTATTATTATACCGAAAAATACAATCCTGAAAAGCTGCTATGGGAGCAGGTTGCTCAGGTTCCGGGCTATGCTACCAATACACAGTCGAACCGATACACTTATCTCGACCGAATGCCCCGACAGGATGAAAATTGCTACCGCTTGCGTACAGAATTCCCCGAGGGTTTTGTTGCCTACAGCCGCGAAGTTTGTTTTGATAAAAAAAGTGAAAAAACTAATCCAAAAATCAGACTTTCCAATTCACTTGTCTCTGATGAAAATGGCAGTTTTCTGCATTTGATTGGATATCATGGAAAAAAAATCTCTGTTGAAATTTTCCACTGTGCTTCAAAACAAAAAACGATTTCTTTGGAATTATTGCCTGAGGGTGATGATTATTCAACCTGGCTTAGGTTGGAAAAAGCCGGATGGTACGAAATTCGGATTATTAATGGCAAAGATATACAGCGCTTGAAAGTATTTAAATAGGTTAAGTTATGAGAACTTAGCTGTCTTCCTTTTTTTCTGTTTTCACCATCTATGCTTGTGAGATTACAAAACACAGGTTGGCTCTGCTCTTTTCTTTTTTACTTTTTTCATCGCTAAAAAAGTAACAAAAAATCTAGTCCTCAGCAAGGCGTTTTAGGGTCATTAGCCCTAATCGTCTAATTTGACAGACTGCAAGGAACCCTAAACCGGAAGCAGCATCTGTATCCTGAGTTTACTACTCCTCAGCATTTGTCCGGATCCATATAAGTATCATTGCCAGCCGATGCTACTTCCATACGCTGGTGCTTCAGACATTATGAAGCGGTGCCTGCGGCGCGTTAATTTTTTTATTTAAAATTTGACAATCTATGGTTAAACTGCACTATAAAAAATTATTATTCACAGTAGACATTGCACAAAAAAACCGACCCTTTTCGGAGTCGGTTTGGTGCCCAGGACAAGATTCGAACTTGCACACCCTTTCAGGCGCTACCACCTCAAAGTAGTGCGTCTACCAATTTCGCCACCTGGGCAGAAAGCTTTGTACGCTGAGGTTTATTTTTTGTGAATGCAAAAGTAAGGCAAAAAGTTCAGTTGAGCAAATTAATATTGATTTTTTAATCAAAATTTCTCTTCAACTAAGCCATATTGTGGAAGACTTTTTGTACATCGTCATCGTCTTCAAATTTTTCTATCAGTTTTTCGATATCTTCTTTTTGTTCATCGGTCAGCTCTTTGGTAACCTGCGGAAAACGCTGCAGAGAGGCTTCTTTCACTTCAATGCCCAGCTCTTCCAATTTTGCCTGCATTTGTCCAAAATCCTCGAAAGCGGTGTACACATAAACGGTATTTTCTTCGCCCATTTCAATTTCCTCGGCACCGCCGTCAATGAGGTCGAGTTCAATATCATCCATTGTTTTGTCGCCCAATTCGAAAACAAACTCCCCTACTCTATCGAACATAAAAGAAACCGAACCGCTGGTACCCAGGGCACCGCCCGAGCGATTCAGATAGAGGCGCATATTCGCCACTGTACGCGTGGGATTATCGGTGAGTGTTTCAACCAAAAAGGCAATGCCATGTGGTCCGAAACCTTCATAAACAACTTCGGTAAGGTCTTCTGCATCTTTCGAAACAGCGCGTTTGATGGCATTTTCAACATTAACCTTGGGCATATT
>JBIPOO010000027.1:0-25895 GCA_044379045.1 Saprospira sp. | reverse complement strand
GTTAAGGCAGAGATAAATGGAGGCTCTTGTGTGATAACTGAATTCATTTGCACCTAAACTGATAGCCTTATTTGCATCCGAAAGTGCTCCGCTACACTGACCCATCAGGTACTTGGACCAGGCCCTGTTGTTGTAGGCAGTTGAGTTATTGGGCTTAATTTTCAGCGCTTCGGTATAATAGTAAACCGCAAGTTCATGATCCTCTTCGTTCGCTGCTTTCGAACCCGAATTAAAATATTCGTCGAAGGTATACTGCTGATTGATTTCATAATTGTAATGAAAAAAAGCAATGCGTTTATTGGTTTTCCATTGTTCTTCAATAAACTTTCTGGGAAAATTACTTTCTGTCAAATACTGTTCGGCCAGTTGTGCGCTGTGTTTTGACATTACAATCATCCACGAACCCTCGCCATAGGTTAAGGATGTGATATTGTAGCCGATGTCGTACTTTTCCTGTATCCATTTATGTGGAAATGTTTTTTCATAACGGTAAACCTGTTTGTCGTAATCGGCCCCATAGGAGAGCACCGCAACCCATTCGCCATTGCCGTAAGCAATGTCAATAATGTCTTTTTTATCGTTCCATTTTGTTTTGATAAATTCCTGAATTTCGGCAAAAGAACCTCTTTTTCCCCAGCTTCCACCAGTATATCCGGTACCCTTCGACATAATCACTACCCATTCACCGCCACCATATTCAACATTGCTGATATCAAAACCTTCGTTCCATTTTTTTTCAACCCAATCGCCGGGAAAAGCTCTTGACTTGTAATACGCTTGATAACTATAATTAACAGCACCTGTAACTACCCACCATTCGCTTCCATCATAGGTCAGTTCAGTTACATACTGTTTCTTTTTCCATTGTTCCGAAATAAAATTTGCCGGGAACTCGGGTTTGTGTTCGTAAGCCTCGGCATGCGAACCATTTTTCATCACAACGCACCAGAGGTCGTTTTGCGCGAGCGATTTTTGACCCATCAGGATGAGCGTCAAGAGCATCAGGAGGGAGAAATTACAAATTTTCATAAGGTAAAAAGGTTTCGAAGCATGATACAAAAATATCACCAATAGAGGGTTTTGTATCTTATTTAACTAAAAAAACAATTGGCTGCGTTAATATTTATCGCTGAATAATTACTTTTTTACTGAAACTGAGGTTATTTACATGGAATTCCAAAAAGTAAATACCATTTGCCAATTCGCTGAGATTCAATTGCATATTGACTTCGGATTGTTCCAGTTTGATCCTGTTGCCAATTTGTTGTCCCAAAACATTTCTTACGCAAAGGCTGCCATTTTTAACTGTATTTTCGGGCAGACTAATGTTTAAAATGCCGTTGCCTGGGTTAGGATAAATTTTTACCTCATTAATCAGTTCAGTATCAGTAACCCCTACATTTCCAGCTGCCTGCAGACAAAGATTGTAAGACTGTGCCGCATTGGGATCCAAACTGTAAACCCTTAAGTAATAAGTAGCATTGTACTGTAATGCGCTAATGCTGTTCACCAGCGTATTGTAACAGCCAAGGCTTTGCAGACTGTCGCAGTCTCCGCCAAAAATTTCATAAATCAGGTTCGTTGAACTTCCGCTTGTGGCCTGAACATTTGAAATATTAACAATCACATCGCTGCTCTGTGCCTGAAAACTGTACCAAACATCATTTGCAGTAGTTCCATTGCATACAGACATCGAAGGAGAAGCGCCTGTATTTGAACCATTTACGGAAATAGTACAGCTATTGTCATTGTTTATACCAACAGAAAACGCATTAGGCAATGCATCATTATCGGGCCTTGTTGTATTGTGGATAGGTGCTGTATTTGCCAGTCCTGATCGTTCCGAATTTAATACTCCGTGCATAATGGCTACCTGCCCGGCCGTGTAAGTGTTCTGACAGTTTTCATCGGAATAGTCCATAAAATTTTCAATCATATCGGGCAGGTCACCAGCCGTGCCTGCACCACAGGTATTTTGTGTAAGATTGCATTCGTAATTTGATGGAACCCCGCTGTTGGGGGTATCGGCCACGCCGTCATCGGCATTGCAATCGGGAAAGCCAAGAATGGCCAGAAGTCCATCACCCCAGATATGTCTTAATCCCAGGTAGTGTCCAACCTCGTGCACTGCTGCATTTCCTTTGCTGGCAATACTGGTTCCCTGCTGCACATAAAGTCCCTCTGCGCCAACAATTCGATAATCGAGGACAACACCATCATCGCCGGGAGTTGGAGCCTGTGAGTTTGCAGGCCAGTTTGTGAGTCCGGCTGGTGGATAGGCATAACCTAAAATACCACTCGATCCTAGATTACAGGCCCAGATATTGAGATGACCAGTGGTTGCAATAGCATCACTTCCGCCGCTGCCGCTATGCTTTACACGATCTGAAAATCCGATATCGGGTAAAAAGCCACCTGAGAAAAACTGAGAATCGGTCTCAACCCAAATGATGGTATCGAGACGAAACTCGATGCCGGGATTTGCTGCTACGCTTGAAAAAATTGAACGAAGATTCACAGTATCAGGATTCAATCGCTGAAATGCGCGGTTGAGGATATTGACCTGTTCCAAAACTTTGCATTCTGCCAGTTTTTCTGCCGGATTTTTCCAGACGACATGAAAGGCAAGCGGTATGATATAATTGCCTCCGCCTCTGTACTGTGCAGCAACCTGCTGTGCCTGTCGGAAGATTTGGTCGGCGCTGGCTTTGAAACCAGGATGCATTTCATCTTTGTACTGAACGGCATGATCATAAGCGCAGCGATGCTGAATTTGTGCAGAAAGCCCAAGCACAAAGCTGAGCAAAATGGCGGTAAAAAGTGTTTGTTTCATGGTGGTTTGTTTGTAATTAGTTGATGTACAAATAATTATTATTTTGTAAACAATTGCGGATACATGGATTGGTTTTGAGCCTTTTGAATCTTAAAATGCAGATGGTTAATTCTGTTTTAACCAGAGTTTAACTAAACATTAAAACTAAATTAGTAATTTGTTTTATACTTTTGATGATTATAGATTAAAAGTAAACAGAATGCACAAATTTTATCTTAATAAATCGACTATACTAAGCCTTGCTTTTGCTGCCTTTGCTACGGCATCTTCTGCGCAGCAACCCGAAGCTCCAAAACAGGACTTAAAGGTAACAATTATCAAAAAAACTTTTGATGGGAATGGTGTAGAAACTGTTGAAAAAATTGAACAAGATCCCAATCTGACTCCTCTGACTTTAAAGGAAGATGAACTGATGATCGAGCACAGGCCTGCAATGGGCGTCATCATCAGTGAATCGGAACAAGGTGTAAAAATTGATGCCGTGCAGGGTGCTGCTAAAGAAGCCGGACTTTTGGAAGGAGATATTATCCTGAGTTTTTCCGGAATCGCCATAAAAGACCTGGAGCAGTTGCAAACTACTGTAAAGCTTCATAAAATTGGCGATAAAGTAAAAGTTGAATACCTAAGAGATGGGAAAAAACTTCTTACAGAACTGACGTTAAAAGCGGCCGAAAGAGAAATATACCTTGTTGAAAAAAGAGTAGATCATAGTCCAAGACTGCATAAAAAACACCAACATGACCCATGTCAAAAACTGGAAATTTTGCGTTCCACGCCATTTTTGGGTGTATACATCAACACAGAAAGTGGCATTGCCAAAATTTCAGATCTTATTGAAAATACAGCTGCAGCCAAATCAAAATTAAAAACCGGAGATGTTATCAAAATGATCAATGATGATCAAATTGGTGACTATGACAAGCTTGTAATGGTGTTGAAACAGTACAAACCCGGACAAATAGTTAAAATTGGTTTTGATCGAGATGGCAAAATTGAGAAAACCCGCATCCGTCTTGGTAGCCTTGCCGACCGCGACCCTGTCTACACTCAAAAACTAGAGGAATGTTGCACAACGGAACCAAAGCAATTAAAAAATGAAGCTGAATCGCCGACTGCCAATAAAGCAGAAATAATTATGGAGCTTTTCCCAAATCCTGCTTCTCAGATCATCAATGTAAATTTCAATGCCGTTTCTAATGATCCAATCAACATTAGCATTAACAATATAGAAGGCAAAGAAATGATGCGATTGGAAATAAATGCCAATCTGGAGCAATTCTCAGAGCAGATCAACATTGAAAAACTACCAAAAGGCATTTACCTGCTGACCATTAAGCAGGGTAAAACTGTGCTGAGTCGCCAATTCAGCAAAATATAAGACTAAAGTATTTCATGGTAAGGCCCCGGAGAAACGAACACTTCGGGGTTTTTTATTTCAAAACTTAACTACCTTTTATTAGGCCCTTACTGTAGCTTTCCACAAATAAATCATCCCAGGCGTGCAGGGTTTGAGTGTTGAGGTGCCTGTCCAAGGACCCTCGAGCAAAAAGACGCCATTCAGGAATTTTAATTTAAGCGGCATTTTTTTAATGCACCATGCCGAGCGGCTTGGTATAAGTTCATTACTGATGCGAAGGTCTTCCAAATCTACAGCACTGCCTTTATATTTGCCTTTTATATCAAAGTATGCATAATTCGAACCGCTTTTCAGGCTTGCTTTTCCGCTGATAAGACTGTCCTGAAGGCTTATTTTTATATCATAATTATATTCTCTGGCTATTCCGCCCGAGATTTGTGTAAGCTTTCCAGTCCATTCACCCTCCAATATGAAAGGTGCCATAATTTCCAATTCCTTTTCCTGCGCCCAAGTGCCGGATAAGCAAAACAGCAGCAAAAAGGAATAGAAGAATCGATTCATCGGTGGCTGTGGCTTATTATAAATTTTGATTGTTTAGCTTTTTCGGCGTTTCAATTCCTCTCTAATCATTTTCAACTCGCGTCCTACTTCCCCATTTACAGAGGAGTTTTCGCGAGCACGGCGTATGAGATATGGTACCACATCGCCAATGGGTCCAAAAGGAACATACTTGCCTACTCTGTAACCGGCTTTTGAAAGGTTAAATGTGAGGTTATCGCTCATGCCGTATAACTGACAAAAGCTCAGATGCGGGTTATTTTGCTGAAGGCCCATCTTTTCCATCAGTTCTATCTGCAGTTCAGTACTGTGTTGATTGTGCGAAGCCAGGCAGGATGCTATCTTTTCGTAATGCTGCACACAAAAAGCAACAGCAAAATCGTAGTCTCGGTCAGTTGCAGCCTTATCGGGTTGTATGGGCGAGGGATAGCCCATTCTCTCGGCACGTTCGCGTTCTTTTTCCATATAGGCTCCTCTCACAAGTTTTGCACCAAGAAGATAACCTTTTTCAATAGCCCGTTCATATGATTTTTTCAGAAACTCGAGGCGGTCGTGACGATACATTTGGAAAGTGTTATAAACCACTACTTTTTGGGTATTGTAGCGCTCCATCATCAGGTCTGTCACATCGTCAATTGCACCCTGAATCCAGCTTTCTTCGGCATCGACAAAAAGAGCAGTATCTTTCTCCATTGCACTTCGGCATAGTTTATAGAAACGAGCAAGGGTATTATCCCATGATTTTTGCTCCTCTGTATCGAGGCTTTTTCCGGCAGTCAGTTTTTCGAGGATATCGAAACGGGCCATCCCGGTTACCTTTATAGGTACAATTTCGACCGATTTTGTTTGAGCGGCAAAATCAATGACTTTAAGGAACTCTGTCATAGTCAGGTCGAAATCGGCTTCCGATTCCTTGGCTTCGGCGCCATAATCCAATACCGTTTCAACACCAAGTGCAGAGAGTTCATTTACGGTCTTAAGGCTTTCATTAAGACTGGTACCACCGCAAAACTGTTCGAAAATGGTATTTTTAATGATTCCTTTGATTGGAAGTCCCATTTTTAATCCAAAGAGGGTCAGGCTACTACCCAAATTTACCAACCAGGGACGGCTCATCATTCCAAAGAGCCAGGCCATTTTTTTTAACTGCTTGTTGGATTTGCGTTCAAAAGCAATTTTGCTGTCCTGAAAATTTACCATAAACTAATTGAAGCGGATATCCGATATCACTCGGAGCTGAAAAAAGGAATTTGTTTTATTTCAGGGCAAAAATAATAAAATCTGAGATGCTTCCGAAGTTTTTAATTCCTTATTTCTTTATGTGAATGACGGTTTTCAGTCCATCTTTTGAACAGGAGGATACTTCAACTTTTCCATCAAGAATTGTAACCAACGACTTTACAGTAGCCAATCCGATTCCTGAACCCTTTCTGCCGAATTTATCCAATTTAGAAGCTGTTTGAAAAATTTCAAAAATGCGTTCTTTGTCATCTTCCGGAACCCCAGGGCCATTGTCGCAAATACTCAACATAACATTTTCTGTTTCAACTCGGTAGTCGATATCAATCACCGTGGTTTCTTTGTCGTTATACTTAATGCTGTTTGTCAATATGTTTATCAGAATCTGTTCCATCGCTGTCCGGTTAGTAAAAATCTGTGCTGAATCGGAAAACAGAAGATTAATTCTGGCATTATTATTCGGATCTACAATTGCTGTAACTGTCTGGATTAGCTCGTTTAAATTGATAGACTTTTTTTCTTTTGAAATGACCGACGCATCCATACTGTATTTCATAATACCGTCGATCAGGTTAGAAAGTTCGGCAGAAGAATTTTTGATATTTGTTATCATGTCAAGTCCTTCCGAGTTGATTTTACCTGAATTATCGCTTAAAAAAAGATCGGAAAGCATCGTGATGCAATGCAGTGGCGATTTTAGATCATGCGCAGCGATTCTGACAAAGTCATTAAGACTGCTGTTTTTATTTTCCAATTCTTTAACCAGCATTTTCAGTTTAAATTGTTGCTTTCTTATTTCAAGCAAACGGCTGACCTGATTTGCTAAATATTGAAGGGCCTCGAGCTGTTCATTGTCCAACTCACGGGGTGTATTATCAATAACACACAAAGTACCTAAAGGAAAACCTCCATCCGATATCAGTGGCACACCTGCATAAAAAATAACAAAAGGAGCATCTGTAACCAGTGGATTATCAAAAAAACGTTCATCCTTTCTTGAATCGGGAACAACCAGAGGCTTATTGGGAGCATTAATGGCATGCGCACAAAAAGCCAATTCTCTTGCTGTTTCATTTGCGCTTAGCCCTTTTTTGGATTTAAACCATTGTCTTTTATCATCAACCAGACTGATAAGAGAGATAGGTGTTTTGCAGATAAAAGAGGCTAAAGCTGTTAATTCGTCAAATTCTTTTTCCGGAAGGGTGTCCAGAATTGAATACTCTTTCAGCGCATCCAGTCTTTGCAGCTCATTAACAGGAATTTCGGGAAATTTCATAGAGTGGGTAGTGTCCTTTTTTAAGTGCGGGGCAAATTTAGTAAAATTTTAATATAAACATTTTACTTTATGTCAATAAGACATTTTTTAATTTTTGTGCTACAAGCATTGTATCAGCAAGAACAATAGCTGTGGCGGCTTCTACAATAACAGGAGCGCGCAGCGCAACACATAAATCGTGACGACCACTGATGCTGAATTTTTCCTGTGCTCCGCTTTCCCAATTGAGGCTTTGCTGCTCTACTGGCGTAGAAGATGTGGGTTTGAAAGCTATTCTGAAAACCAGCTGATTACCATTGCTGATTCCGCCAACAATTCCACCGGCATGATTTGTTTTTGTTTGCCCCTCCTTATTCAGAATGGCATCATTGTGTTGGCTTCCGAACATTCGGGCAGCAGCAAACCCAGTTCCAAATTCAATACCTCTTACAGCTGGTATGGAAAAAATAATTTGCGAAAGCATCGATTCAAGAGAACAAAAATAAGGCTCACCCAAACCCGCAGGAAGCCCATCGACCCTACATTCGACAATTGCACCGACAGAATCCTTAGCTTCAAATGCTTTTTGCAGACCTTTTTCAGGGTCAGATTCGCCAGCAACCTCAATAATTTCTGCATGAATACTTATTCCGGAAAGCAGTTTTTTAGCAATAACTCCTGCTGCAACTAAGCCCGTTGTAAGCCGTGCGCTGAAATGTCCGCCACCCCTATAATCTTCAAAAGCGCCAAATTTTTGATGAGCCACCCAGTCGGCATGACCCGGACGTGGGATACTGCGCTGTTTTTCATAGTCACTACTTCTGACATTGTTATTCTGAAAAAGAATACATATTGGAAAACCGGTACTGTTATTGTTAAAAACACCACTTTTTATTTCGGGCAAATCCTCCTCTTTGCGTGGAGTGGTACCTTTTTGCAGGCCGCCTTTACGCCGCTCCAAATCTGTGATAAAATCTTCCAATACAATATTTAAACCGGCTGGACAGCCATCTATGATGATTCCAACAAGTGGTCCATGCGATTCTCCAAAAATCTGTACCTTGAAAAGACTGCCAAAACTATTCATTCAACTTAATTTATTAATCAATTTGGATATTATTAAAACTGTACCACTTTGAAAACAACAGTTAGCTGTAAACTGATTGCAATTGCCAGGCAGAAGAGCCAAAAATACCACCAACCTATTGCTACTTGCGATTTTAACACTGCATTTCGGTAAATAACTATCATGGTGATAACTGAAAAAACCAGTGAAAGGAAGAAAAATATTGGGTCGTTATTAAAACCTGTAAGCGCCGAAATCACATAAGGCAATAAAATAGAGGAACCTACAAAACAAACAAATCCAATATTTTTTACAAATGACATGGCATTGTCCTTCATAAATAAAAAGGCAGCAATTATTTGAATCATCCATTTTCCACCGGCTATTGATGTGGAAAGTATCATCTGTTCGGAACTCACATAGCTGGGAGATAATACTACAAACCACCAGGTAAATAAGGTTGAGAGCAGGAAATAGAAGAAAAAAAGTAAAATATCTTTACTGAGCATATCATTGGGGATTAGGGGAAAATAGTTTTTTCTTTTTATAAAAGTCATTTACAAAATAGAATTACAAAGCTATAGTTTTATTAGCATAATTACAACCTGATTTTTATCAGTACATTTTTTGAACTTTGGACATCAGATTATTAGACGCTAGACGAAGATTTGTATCAAGTATCAAGACATCTTTTTAGACATCAACGAACAACTAATAACGAACAATGAACAACGAATTCGGATTGATCTACACCACTTTTTGCTTTTATATTTTCACTAAAGGACTTAAAAGATGCAAGACATTGAAATAATTGTGTCAGACTTTTTATTTTTGCAGCTCGAAAAGTAGCAGGTAGCAAGTAGCAGGTATCAAGACTTTATAAAATCAGTCCTGATTTTATTCAAACTGTAGAAAATCTTGATACTCTATACCTGATACCAGATACAAAAAAATAATATATGTACAAACTCTTCCAACAACTTAACCTACCCCAAATAGACAAGGAAACGCTCGAATTCTGGAAAGAAGCAGGCGTATTCGAACGCAGTGTAACCGAGCGCGAAGGCTGCGAAAACTTTGTTTTTTACGAAGGTCCACCATCAGCAAATGGACAGCCCGGCATTCACCACGTTTTGGCCCGAAGTATTAAAGATACTTTCTGCCGCTTTCAGACCATGAAAGGCAAACTTGTGCGCCGCAAAGCAGGTTGGGACACACACGGATTGCCAATAGAATTGGCTGTTGAGAAAAAATTGGGCATTACCAAAGAAGATATCGGCAAGAAAATCTCTGTAGAAGATTACAACCAGGCATGCCGCACCACAGTGATGGAATTTAAAGACCGTTGGGACGATATCACCACCAAAATGGGTTATTGGGTCGACCTGAACAATCCTTATGTCACATACGAAAACGACTATATCGAATCATGCTGGTGGTTGCTGAATCGCTTGTATAAGAAAGGTTTACTATACAAAGGTTTGACCATTCAGCCTTATTCTCCTGCTGCTGGTACCGGACTCAGCTCGCACGAATTGAATCTGCCCGGTTGTTACAAAGAAGTGTCAGACAATACAGTTGTTGCTGGCTTCAAAGTGCAACGCGACGAAAAATCGGCCTTTCTTTTTGACAATGCCGATGAAGATGTTCGCATCTTGGCCTGGACGACCACTCCCTGGACTTTGCCTAGCAATACAGCACTCACGGTCGGTCCAAAAATTCAGTATGTAAAAATCAAAACACAGAATCCTTATACAAATCTTCCTGTAAGTGTTGTGCTTGCGCAAGATTTGGTTGGCAAATGGTTTGGCGGCAAAAATCAACCCGCAGAGGAAAGTCGCAGCGCTGTTTTCACTGGAGCCGAACTGAATGGCGTTCGCTATCAGCAATTGCTGCCTTTTGGCAATGAGATTGAAGCCCTGGACGGTGCCACAGATGCTTTCAGCGTTATTTGTGATAATTTTGTTACAACCGAAGATGGTACTGGCGTGGTTCACACTGCTCCTTCTTTCGGCGCCGATGACCGCAAGGCCGCAAGAGCCAATGGAATCGGAGCTTTAACATTGGTAGATAAACAGGGTAAATTCCTCGATTCGGTAGGACCTTTCTCTGGCCGTTTTGTTAAAAATTATAAAGATGAAGCCGATTATAAAACAGTAGATGTTGACATCGTCATTTATCTTAAAGAACACAACCTGGCTTTTAATGCCCAAAAATATGCGCACAACTATCCGCATTGCTGGCGTACCGACAAACCGATTCTGTACTATCCGCTCGATTCATGGTTTATCAAGGCATCGGCGGCCAAAGAGCGCATGTTCGAACTGAACAAAACGATCAACTGGAAACCAAAATCGACCGGAGAGGGACGTTTCGGTGGCTGGTTGGAAAACCTGCAGGATTGGAATCTTTCTCGTTCTCGTTTTTGGGGAATTCCCCTTCCAATCTGGAGAACAGAGGATGGAGCTGAAGAACTTTGCATCGAAAGCGTTGAGCAATTGTACAATGAAATCGAAAAATCACTTGCTGCTGGACTGATGGACAAAAATCCATTTGCCGATTTCAAAGCAGGTGATTACAGCAAGGAAAATTATAACAAAATCGATTTGCACAAGCATATTGTTGACGGCATCATTTTGATATCTCCATCGGGCAAAGCAATGCGCCGTGAGAGCGACCTCATCGATGTTTGGTTCGACTCGGGAGCTATGCCTTTTGCACAGCTGCACTACCCATTCGAGAACAAAGAACTGATTGACAATGCCCTCAATGGAAAAGGTGGTGAAGTTGCCTTCCCTGCAGATTTTATTGCTGAGGGCGTGGATCAAACCCGTGGCTGGTTCTATACGCTGCATGCCATTGCTACGATGTGTTTCGATTCGGTATCTTACAAAAATGTGGTTTCGAACGGTTTGGTTTTGGATAAAAACGGTTTGAAGATGTCGAAGCGCTGGGGGAATGCAGTCGATCCTTTCTATTGCATTGGCAAATATGGTGCAGATGCCACACGCTGGTATATGCTTACCAATTCTCAGCCCTGGGATAATCTTAAGTTCAGCTGGACCAATATTTATCAGGATGCTGCAGGCAACCGTTACAATACCGATGACAGCAAATTCCGCGACCTGCTCAAGGAAAGTCCCGAGCAATATACACAGATTGAAGGCTACTCCGATGGTATCACCGAAGTTCAGCGCAAGCTTTTCGGAACACTTTACAACACTTATATTTTCTTTGCTACCTATGCTAATATCGACCATTTCGACGGCTCGAGCATCAAAGATTTTGATTTCAAAGGAGAAGTTCCACTCGAAAATCGCCCCGAGATTGACCGTTGGATTATCTCATTGCTGAACACTTTGGTTAAAGAAGTGGATGCCGATTATGCCGATTATGAGCCAACACAAGCTGGACGTAAGGTGGAACATTTTGTCGATAATCACCTCAGCAACTGGTATGTACGCCTTTGCCGCCGCCGTTTCTGGAAAGGTGGTCAGGATGAAGATAAATTAGCTGCTTATCAGACCTTATATACCTGTCTCATTACATTGAGCAAATTGATGGCACCAATTGCGCCTTTCTTCAGCGAGTTTTTATATCGGAATCTGAATGGAACTGCTAAGGTTGAAAAGCACGATTCAGTACACCTTTCATTCTTCCCCAAGGCGGATGAAAAAGTGATTGATAAAATGCTGGAAGAGCGCATGGACTATGCACAGCGGATTTCATCGATGGTTCACTCGCTGCGCCGTGCTCAGAAATTGCGTGTGCGTCAGCCATTGCAAAAGGTACTTTTACCGATTTTGGATGAGCGTTTCGAGGCGCAGGTCGATTCGGTTAAAGATTTAATCCTTTCTGAGGTGAATGTAAAAGAGCTAGAGTATGTAAAAGACACCTCGGGCATCATCAAAAAAGGCATTAAACCTAATTTCAAAACCCTGGGTAAAAAACTGGGTAAACTGATGAAAGCCGCTCAGGACCGAATTGGAGAAATGACTCAGGAAGATATTGCAACAATTGAGAAAAATAATCTGTTTAGTATTGAGCTTGAAGGCGAAAAAGTAGAATTGAATCTCGATGATGTAGTAATTTCGTCTGAAGACCTGGAAGGATGGCTGGTAGCAAATGATGGCGACCTTACAGTAGCATTGGATGTGAATCTGACCGATGAACTGAAAGCTGAAGGTGTGGCGCGCGAATTGGTAAACCGTATTCAAAACATCAGAAAGGACAGCGATTTTGAAGTAACCGACCGTGTTAAATTGACCTTGCAGTCGAGCGATTATATTAGCGAGGCCGTAGCAAAATTTAGCACTTACATCTGCAATGAGGTGTTGGCAACTGAGTTGAAGGTTGTGGATGCTTCAGATTTTGGACAGGAAGTGGAACTGGAAGAGGGCGTAATGCTGAAAATTGCTGTGGAAAAGAATTAGGAAAAAGTACTTAGTATCAAGTTTTTAGATTTTTTTTAGGGCATTTGTTCTAAACCAACTAAAAATTAACCACAGAGGGCACAAAGATTTTTACACACCAACAAACTAAAAATATTAATTACGGATTTCTCAAACTTACTGACCTTTGTGGTTCTCTGTGTATGCCTTTGTGAACTCTGTGGTAGAAAAATTAAAATAATAATTCTAATAATTTCCAGGAGTAAAGTCCTCCAATCAAAACCATGAAAGTAATAGATCATTTAAAAAAAGCGCAGGGCGAGACCCTCATTTCCTTCGAAATTTTACCACCACTCAAAGGCGGAGGTATCAATAGTATTTTCGACACGCTTGACCCCTTAATGGAGTTCAAACCGCCTTTTATTGATGTGACTTATCACCGACAGGAATATATCTATCAACGCAAAGAGAGCGGATATTATGAAAAATCGGCAGTGCGCAAGCGCCCGGGTACCGTAGGTATTTGTGCCTCTATCATGAACCGCTACAAAGTCGATGCAGTTCCACATCTTATCTGTGGTGGTTTCACCGTAGAGGAAACGGAAAATGCATTGATTGACCTCATGTTTTTGGGCGTTGATAATGTGCTGGTGCTACGCGGCGACCCCCAAAAATTCGAAGAAAAATTCGAACCGGAACCGGGTGGACATGCTTATGCCCTCGACCTCGTAAAACAGGTGAATTCCATGAACGAAGGCAAATATCTCGACGCCACAATTATGGATGCCGAGCCCTCCTCCTTCTGTATTGGCGTTGCCGGTTATCCCGAAAAACATTTCGAGGCACCCAATCTGGCCAACGATATTTACTTTCTGAAAAAGAAAGTAGAGGCTGGAGCGCAGTACATTGTTACCCAAATGTTTTTCGACAATCAGAAATTTTTTGAGTTCGTTAAAATGTGCCGTGAAAATGGCATCAATGTGCCGATTGTTCCTGGATTGAAACCTATCACTAAAAAGTATCAGCTAAGCTCTATACCACGCCATTTTTATATCGATTTGCCCGAGGAATTAACCCTTGAACTGATCAAGGCCAAAGATGTTGAAGCTCGTCGTCAAGTGGGTATTGAATGGTGCATTGCACAGTCGAAAGAACTGAAAGCAGCCGGTGTGGCTTGCCTGCATTATTATACGATGGGAGATGTGCCGACTATCAAACAGATTGTGGAAGCGGTGTATTAACCTGTAATCTTTGAAAATTAAAAAGTGCCTTTTCTGTCTGGGGAAGGCATTTTTTAATTTTACATTTGACAAAATGGGTATAATGCCCTATATTCGTATCCTGAATATAAAAATCAACCATGACCAAAAAATACCTCAGCCAAGACGAAGCCCTCTTGAAAATGCAGCAATACTGCGCTTATCAGGAGCGTTGTCAGAATGAAGTGCGGAGCAAACTGATAGAATTGGGTGTTTATGGCGAGGTGTTGGAAAATGTGATAGCAGATTTGATTTCTGAAAATTTTTTGAATGAGGAACGTTTTGCCAAAGCCTTTGCCGGCGGAAAATTTAGGATAAAACATTGGGGTAGGGTAAAAATTGTTCAGGAACTGAAAGCAAAAAAAATTTCGGACTATTGTATCCGAAAGGCATTGGAATCTGAAACAAATGAAGAAGATTACAAGGCAACATTATTGGAAGTTTTAAATAAAAAATCTAATTTGCTTTCTGAAACAGATAAATTCAAAAAAAATCAGAAATTAGCATGCTATGCAATGAGTAGGGGATTTGAAATTGAACTTATTTGGGATTGCCTGAATAATTTTTCAAGTGAGTGAACTTTTAAAACCAATAGTTAGTTTAGTTTATAAGCAAAGTAATTTATTCTATATTATAATCTTTATTTATTTTTGAACCGCAAATTGCGCAGAGGTTTATACAAAGAACCACAAAGTTTTTCACTTTCCTCTTCGTTTCTTTCCGCTTCGTTTCTTTTAGTCTTAATTTCTATAACCTCTCACCCTTTCATCTAATCTCATGCAAACACTGGAAACTGCCAAAAGTAAACTCGATAAAAAAGGCTTCCTCGATATGGAAGTTGATCCAACCCTGGATCTTTACGAAGAAATTAGTAAACTGAAAAAGGAAAAGAAGATGGTTTTGTTGGCGCATTACTATCAGGATAGCGAAATTCAGGATATTGCCGATTATATAGGCGACAGCTTGGGACTTGCACAGGAAGCGGCCTCGACCGATGCAGAGATTATTGTCTTTGCAGGTGTTCACTTTATGGCCGAAACTGCCAAAATGCTCAATCCTGGTAAAAAAGTCATTCTGCCCGATTTAAAAGCAGGTTGTTCTTTGGCAGAATCATGTCCAGCGCCATTATTTGCAAAATTCAAAGAAAAACATCCCGACCATGTGGTGGTGAGTTATATCAACTGCACTGCAGATTTAAAAGTGCTTACAGATATCTGCTGTACTTCGACCAATGCAAAGCATATTATCGACAGTATTCCTGCCGACCAGCCAATCATTTTTGCCCCTGATAAAAACCTGGGTGCTTATCTGAACAAGGTCACTGGTCGCAACATGATACTATGGGACGGGGCCTGCATGGTGCATGAAATCTTTTCGAAGGAGAAAATTGTAAAA
This sequence comes from Saprospira sp., assembly GCA_044379045.1. Taxonomy (GTDB): domain Bacteria; phylum Bacteroidota; class Bacteroidia; order Chitinophagales; family Saprospiraceae; genus Saprospira. Next base: position 10,542 of record JBIPOO010000027.1, on the reverse strand, counting down.
CTGAAAGAACGTCACCCAAATGCATTGCTCATCGCACATCCGGAGTGCGAAGCTCATATTCTGGAGATTGCCGACCACATAGGCTCCACTACATCTCTGCTAAAATATACCATAAAAAGTCCGGCTACAGAATTTATCGTGGCGACGGAAGCAGGTATCATTCACCAGATGGAAAAAGCTTCTCCGAACAAAACTTTTATTCCTGCACCTCCCGAGAATAACTGTGCCTGCAATGAATGTCCGCATATGAAACTGAATACGCTGGAAAAACTGTACCTCTGTATGAAGTACGAGTTGCCTGAAATTCACCTTTCGCAGGAACAAATTGAAAAAGGCAGAGTCTGTATCGACCGTATGCTCGAAATTTCTGCAAAGGCCGGTCTTTAATGTGTTAATTTAGAAATTGACTACTTTCAAGAAGGTTAAAACCTTCTTTCGCAAATTCTGATGCCTGGGTTTAAACCCGGGACTATTTTACAATACCCTACATTAACAACTTTCTCCACTCGCATTCGAGCAAAAATTCAAAAACTTCGAGCTGTCTTTTGGCAATTTCGAAACTTTTTCCCCAGGTGTATAGGCCATGACCTGCAATGAGGTAGCCCTGCATTTCGGGCATTTTACGGTATAGCGCTCTGAATTTTTCGCTGAGCGCAGCGATATCCTGTGTGTTTTCAAAAATTGGGACCTTCACCGAAACCTCATGTGTTTTGATATCGCCTAATCCTTTCAGCACTTCATAATTTTCGAGCACTAAACAACTGTTGGACAAATACTTTTGCGATAAAATGGTAGCGTAAACCGAATGCGTATGCAATATTACTTCCACTTCAGGATTTTCCTGATACAATACCGTATGCAGAAAAGTTTCGGCAGAGGATTTCAAATGTGCAAAATCAGAGCTTGGCCTGCCTTCGGCATCAATCAGCATAAAATGTTCGGTACCAAATTTCGATTTATCGATACCCGACTGTGAAATGCAAATGCTGATTGGATTTTCGCTATTTCTGAAAGAATAATTGGTACTTGTGGCCGGTGACCAGCCGCGACTGTTAATCCAGCGGATTATCTCAACGAGTTGTTCGGCTTTTTTGGTATTGATAACTGACCTCATTTGAATATTTTTTGTTAATGCCAAAGCAAATAGAAATAATAAAGTCTTTTATCTTCAAAAACATAACAAAGGGTAAAAACAACAAAGGGTATGGAAAAAATAAAGGCATCGAAACGATCGATGAGACCGCCATGACCGGGCAGAATATTTCCTGTATCCTTAATTTGCAGACTTCTTTTTAATTTGGAAGCGACTAAATCGCCCATAATTCCAAAAACAGAACAGATAGCACCCAATACCAGCCATTGTATCAGCTCTAATTTAATAACCGGCCAGCAGAAATAGGAAACCCAGCCCCACAAAACAGCGAAGATAAATCCGCCAATAGTGCCTTCCCATGTTTTATTGGGCGATATATTTGGGAAAATCTTATTGCGCCCTAAGAATTTACCGATAAAATATGCAAAAACATCATTGAACCATACGAGGAGCATTACTGCCATAATGATATAGCGACCAGTAAAATCCTGTAAAGACATTGAAGTAAGCAGATAGGCGGGCAAGCCAAGGTATAAAAACCCAACAAGCATGAAGCCAATATTCTCGAATGCTTTATTGCTTCCGGCTGCCAATTCAAAAGCGAAGGGGATTAAAGGCAAAACCATTAACCATTGATATACAACGGCATTCCACAACGGATAAGGGGAAAAATATTCATAAAGGGTAACGAGGGAGGGCACAATACTCAGAAATACAGCATATATTTTTCTGAAATTATTGGCAGTTCCATCTTTCGATAAAACCAATCCGTAAAATTCCCAAAGCAATAAAATTCCGACTATGCAGTAAAGAATAGCCGAACTTTGAGGCGAGTACATAGTCCCCAAAGCTACTATTATACCAAAAATTATAGCGGTAATGATTCTGGTTTTCAAGTTTTTATTATTTGTTGTTTAAATTACTTTTCAAATCCTGCAACCAATTCAGTCATTTTCAAAATTCAATTGGCGCTTTATATTAATTTTCCAAATCAGAAAGGATGCAAATATAAATATTCCCGTTAAGATGATGGTCAATAAAATTGAAAAATCAGGCTTTTGATAAATTGAACCTATTTTTTCGCTGTCGATAAAATTATAAAAAATAAATACCTGGATGCTGTTGAAGCTGATGTGCGCAATGATAGAGGACCAGAGACTGCCTGTCCAGACACAAAGATATCCCAGAAAAGCTCCCATCAAAAAGCGAGGCAAGAGGCCCTCGGGCTGAAAATGTGTAATGCTAAAAACTAATGCAGTTACCCATACGGCAAGATGCATATTTTTTGCAAAGTTGCCAATCAAACGCTGTATGACCCCGCGATAAAGCAATTCTTCCCCGATACCTGCCACCAGTCCAAGCAGCATTATGTTCAACAGCAAATCGGTCGGACTGTTCATCTGCATCAGGCGTTGCTGAAAAAGGAGGGTATCTTCAGCAATCATGTTTGCTGGCAGCAAATTTATGTTGAGATATGCAATCCACAGTGCAGTGGGATAGGCAGCAATTATTGCCAATAGAATAAGTGGAATTGTTAAAAGTCCCGGATTTTTATCGAGCAGCAATAAGCTGTAAAATTTTTTTCCTTTGATAATCACAGCAAAAATAATGGCCGACAGACTGTAGGCCGCCAGATGACCAATTATTGATATGATTTTGATGCTGTTGATATGTTCCAAAGACTCGCCCTCACTAATCTTTGAGATAAGTTGCTGCCAATTTCCGATGCCAAATGCCAATGCACATAGCTGCATGAGCAAAGCACCCAAAATGGTACCGCCAAACCAGCAGCTGAAAAACCAGAATGTCTGTCGCAAACGCAATAATTTATCGGGCATTTATTATTAAAATTTAATTTGACCGCATTTATAAAATGGTACGCAAAGTTATACCTATTTGCTTAGGACCAATAAAGTTTTATGAATATTTTTGTAGCTGCAAATCAAATCAAAATGTCGAAACTGAGCAAAACAGAACTAAAACTTTTTCTTGATGAAAAAGTACTGCAGTTCAATACCAAATCATTTATCGAGGACGATCCCATTCAGATTCCATACAAATACAGCAGAAAAGAGGATATCGAAATTTCGGCCTTTTTGGCATGTACCATTGCCTGGGGAAAACGGAACATGATCATCAAGAATGCCTACCGTATGATGGAGCTGATGGATGAGTCGCCCTTTGATTTTGTAGTGAATCACAACGAAAATGATTTGAAAGGACTACAAAAATTTGTACACAGAACATTTAATGGTGAGGACCTGATTTTTTTTATTCGCGCCCTCAATAATATCTATACAAAGAAAGGCGGAATGGAAGCGCTATTCAAAATGCATCAGGGAGAAAGATCGCTACTGCCGGCTATTGTTCAATTCCATAATATATTTTTTGAGCCTGAGCATTATAAACGCAGCGAAAAGCATGTTGCCAATCCAGATAAGGGCTCTGTCGCTAAAAGGATTAATCTTTTTCTGCGTTGGATGATACGAAAGGATAGAATCGTTGACTTTGGCCTTTGGGATATCCCCACATCTAAACTGCATTGTCCACTCGATGTACATTCTGGCAATATTGCCCGAAAACTGGGCCTGATCACACGAAAAAATAATGACCTCGCTGCACTTGAAGAACTAGATAGCAATCTGAGAGCACTCGATGCACAAGACCCTGTAAAATATGACTTTGCATTGTTCGGTCTTGGGGTTTATGATAAATTTTGAGATGCCTTTGAATAATTTCAAAAGTTATCATCAAGCGAGCCGTAATCATTAAATTCATTAAAGGATTATTTAAAAATGATTTAACATTCAAATGGTGTTTTAATTTTTACGATTGCCTATTTTTACGGTATAAATTATAAAAATATCTAAAAATGAAATCATATTTACTTTTAGCAGCGCTGTTTGTTTGCAGCAATCTTTTTTCTCAACAGATTATCAGAGGGCCATATCTTCAGGTGCTAACTCCTCAGTCAATACAGGTATGCTGGAGAACCGATATACCAAGTGAATCAAGAGTAATTTTCGGTAACTCCCTAACAACACAAAATCAGACAGTTATTGACACTGTACTGAAAACCAATCACTTTGTTACGCTTAACGGACTATTGGCCTCAACTTTTTATTATTATTCTGTAGGAACTGCCAATAGCATACTTGGCGGAAATATAGATGCCTATCGTTTCAAAACTGCTCCGGCCAATGGAGCTGTTGCACCTTACCGTTTCTGGGCTATTGGCGATTTTGGTAAGGGCAATCAGGGACAGTTAGATGTATTGAACAGTTTTAATAACTACAGTGCCGGAGGGCATACCGATTTGATGATTTTTTTAGGTGATAATGCCTACAGTGATGGTACAGAGCAGGAGTATCAGAACAAGCTATTCAATGTTTACGATTCCATTATGCCTTATTTGCCCGTTTTCAGCACGCCGGGCAATCACGATTACAATAGTGTAAACCGTTTCGATGCACCCGATCAGCACGTTGGCCCTTATTATGACAATTTTAATAATCCGATGAATGCCGAAGCAGGCGGAGTAGCTAGCAATACTGAGCTCTATTATTCTTTCGATTTCGGCAACGTACATTTTATAAGTCTAAACAGCGAGATTCAAGCATGGACATCTAGCAGCAGCTCGCAAATGTTCAACTGGCTACGTCAAGATTTGCAGGCCAATACCAAAGAATGGGTGGTTTGTTATTTTCATCAGCCTCCATACAGCAAAGGCTCGCACGATTCCGATGATTTTTGGGAACTTTTGATGTTGGCTATGCGCCAGAATGCACTCCCTATACTTGAACAATACGGCGTAGATTTGGTACTCTGCGGCCATAGTCATGTGTACGAGCGCAGCAAGCTTATCAAGGGACATTATGGCTATTCTTTTGGATATAGCAATGCCACACACGCTATCAGTGCCACAAATGGAAATTATAATCAGGGGCAACATTATGTAAAATACCTGAATGGCACCAATGCAGGAACAGTTTATGCGGTTTGCGGCAACTCTGGCAGCAGTGAGAGCGGAGCAAGTATGAATCATCCGGTAATGATTGCAAATGATGGAGGTTCGGATGCTTTCGGCTCCTTACTCATTGAGGTTAACGGCAATCGACTCGATTGTAAATACCTTAAATCGACCGGTGTCGTTTATGATGAATTTACTATTATTAAGCCCGACGGCAGCAACCCCGCACCCGTTTCGGTTCAAAATATCGGCGCCCTCATAACTGATTCCAGAGTATATCCCAATCCTGCTAAAGATTATCTGCAGGTGGAATTCAGATTAGCGCATGATTCCGAAACAAACATAACTGTTCTCGATTTTAACGGTAGAGCTATCTTCTCCGAAACAGCAAAATCATATAGTGGCGAAAATAGAAAATTATTTAATATCAATGATCTTGCTCCGGGTAACTATATTGTAAATATTAAAACGGAGAAAGAAACACTTTCTTTGCCTTTCAGTCATAATTAGAGGAAAAAGGCGAAGCGGAAGACCCACGGTGAAAGATTTTGAGGAAAGAAACGAAGTTGCGTGAACCAAAGCTCCGCGAAGCGAAACGAATTTATCATTTTCTATCTTATCTCTTCGTATTCAACAAGATCGGCGTCTTTTGTTCGATTTACATGCTGACTATTAAAGCTTCTACCCGAACATTGACCCGATGCACACCCGAATGCAAATAGTCCCATCGAAGCGAAATAACTACCCAACATTATGCCCATCCATTCCATATGTAATGTAGATGAAATTGCAATATACAAGCCTATAGACAGGTAAAAGAATCTGATAAAAGTCCAATTATTAAGTAGTCTGTATCTCATTTTGTTTCCTCCTTCGCTTTTTTGGGTGTTTTTTCGAACATTGTTAGTATAAGATAGCCCATCAGTGCACCATACAATGTTGAATTGGTAGGGTTTGAACTGATGGAACAAGCTCCGCTGCTGCAGCCGATAAAGTGGTAATAAAGATATCCGGCCATGGCTCCCAGGATTATGCCGATTATTCCCAAAATGTTTTTAGTTATAAATGATTTCATCTGTCTATTTTTAAAATTATTTACAAAAGTAAGACCATTCTGAATAAAAACCTGTGACTTAAGTTACAGAAGAAGAAACAGCAAAAAATCAAATAATTTGAATTATTTTATTTTTCAGCCTTGATTTTTTGATTTAGCTTTATTCAACATTTTACCTCAAATCTTATGGCACTGGATTTAATTGATGCAGCTCAGAAAAAGCCCTTTTCATTGCTGTAAAAAACCAATATTAATGTTTCATTAACTTTTTGGTAAGATTTTTGCAAGCCACAAAATAAAATATGCAAGCAAACTTCTACGATGCAGAACAGCGTTGAAAATTCAGTTTTATTTAAACAGCAGTACGGACACATAGATCATCACAGACATCCCGATGTCTCTGATATGGTACTTAATATTTTAAAACCTGAAACGGCGCTTGAAAACTTAATTATTCAAAATGAAGATTGGTTGGAAGGAGCTTTTTGGGGCGAGCCAAGGAGCGGCCATCCGGAAGGCAAAGTAATCTTTCATATTCGAGAGGTACTCGATAATGTCGATAAAATAACAAAAAATCGACAATTGCGCGAAGAGCTGCGTTTGGTGAGTATTATTCACGATAATTTTAAGCATCTGGAAGAAACTGTAAGGCCGCGGCAGGACTGGACTCAGCATCATGCTGTTTATGCTATGAAATTTGCTAAAAATTTTATCGATCAACAGCATATTCTGAATGTCATCGAATTGCATGACGAAGCCTATTATGCATGGCATCTCAACAGAAAACATCCCGAAACCAACAGAGCGTTTCATAGACTTAACGCCCTGTTCGAAAAGCTTGGTGATTACAAACAGCTCTATTACCTCTTTTTTAAATGTGATACCTTTACTGGGGATAAAACCAAGAAACCTGTGCATTGGTTTGAAGAAACTGTAAGTGATATTACGTTTGCAGAGCTCTAATCATTTATATCAATCTGACAAGATATCAATATCCTAAGCAAACATTTTTTGCTGTCTGACGCTTTTTTTTTAATATTGCAGATTGATGCTGATAAAGCTGTTAATTTACATATATCGAAAAATAGTTTATGGCAAAGAATTTCAAAAAAGGTCAAAAAAATACCAAAAGTCCTTCATCTGAAAAGATTATCGCAAAACCGGTAGAAAAAAAGGTTGTTAGCGAAACAATTTCTAAGCCTTCGGCTACATTGCAAAAATTTCTGCAGTATAGAGCTGCTCATCAGTGGATTATTTTCATTTTTGCCTTTCTGCTTTACAGCAATACTATTTCCAATAAGTACGCAGTGGACGATTCCATAGTTATAGAAAGAAATATGTACACCAAAAAGGGTCTGAAAGGAATGGCCGGAATCTGGGGCAAAGATACCTTTGTAGGCTTTTTTGGCGATGAACGCAACCTGGTAAGCGGAGGTCGTTATCGTCCTTTTACAGTAGCTATGTTTGCACTCGAAAATCAGCTATTTGGTAAACTTATTAAAAATAACAATGATTTTACGGTGAGTACCAATTTACAGTTGGAACCATCAACAAAAGATGCTGTACTCGCAAGACTTGGAAACCCCAAACATACTATAGGGGAGACAAAAATTGAAGAGCGAAATGAAAAAAAAGTTAACATAGTCACCGTCAACATCGAAATCGAAAAAGGAAAACCTATCCCAGATAAAGACGGCGATTATGTTTATGAAGGCAATCCGGGTATCAGTCACGGAATCAATGCTATCCTTTTTGGTGTCCTTTGCTGGCTTTTGTACTTATGGCTGCTTTATATGTTCGACCCTTCAAAGAACCCAAGCTCCAAAGCTGTTTACATTGCATTTGCCGCAGCATTGCTCTTTGCTGCGCATCCGCTGCATGTCGAGGCAGTTGCCAACATCAAAGGCCGCGATGAAATTATGGTGACACTATTCTCCGTGCTTTCGGCGCATTGGGTTATGAAATCGCTTGAAAACAAAAATTGGATTTTGTACATGGCAGGAGCGATTGTTTCGTTCTTTTTGGGGCTCTTCTCAAAGGAATCGGCCATTCCTTTCCTGGTTGTTATTCCGGCTGCGATTTATTTCTTTCGAAAAAATGCCGATTTTACTACCATTGCTACTAGAACAGCCCCATTTATGATAGTTGTACTCGTATTTTGGTTTGGCGTTAGAAATCCTATATTGAAATGGCCCGGCAAAGAAAAACCTGCACCGGAGTTGATGAATGATCCTTTTATGAAATTAGCACCAACTGCTAATAATCAGAGAACATATGTCAGCTTCAGTAGTGACGAAAAAACCGCAATGATTCTGCATACCTGGGCCGATTATCTCAAGCTGCTAATGGTTCCTTATCCGCTAACCAATGACTACTATCCCAAGCATATTGGCGTTGAAGAACACATCGATCAGCCCAAAATGGGTTCCAATATAACCCCAATGAAAAATGCAGATGGAAGTACTTACTTTATCAGTGATGCTATCCCACAAATGGGCTCTCCTAAGGTATTACTCTCCATTTTACTGCATTTAGGCATGGCTGCACTTGCGCTATTTGGATTAATCAAAAGGCAGCCTTTTGCTTTTGCCCTTATCTTTTATGCGGCTACCTTTTCGGTGGTTTCAAATTTGTTTTTCCCCATTGGTACACTGATGGCAGAGCGCTTTATGTTTATGCCTTCCATCGCTTTTAGTATCATTTGTGGAATCGGTCTAGCCTATCTTGCTTTCGATAAAGATGGTGTTCCGACAACATACAAACAGGCCTTACCCCTTTTTATTTTTACCGCACTAACAGTATTTTATTCTTTTGTTACCTTCTTTCGTAATTTTGACTGGTATAACGATTATACACTATTTACCAAAGATATAGTTGTATCGAAAAACAGTGCTAAGCTCAACAATGCAGTTTCGGGAGTTGTACAGGAAAAAGCTGCCAAACCAGAAACAAGCTTAAAAGAAAAAGAGGAACTTTATAAGGCAGCCATCAATTACTCAACCAATGCCATCAGCATACATCCTACCTATAACAATGCCTGGTTACTTTATGGCAATGCGCATGTCTATTTGGGCAATATTCGTGAGGCAGAAGCCGACAGTCTTAAAAAAATCAATAGCCCCCAAACGGTACCCAAATACAGCGAAACGCTTGCGTTTTACAACGAGGCCATCAAATCTTATAATGAAGTTTTTAGGCTACGACCCGATCATCCCGATGTTCCTGTAAATCTTACGGCATCTTATCGAACCCGTGGAAAATTGTACGGTGAAAAATTAGGTAATATTCCAGCAGCACTAAAAGATCTGGAGCAGGCCAATAAGTGGGGCAATGATAAAGATGTTGAAGTGCTTCGTCTGATGGGTGTAGCCTATGGTATGAGTGGGATTAAAGCAGCTGAGATTGGCAATTTGAAACAAGCCTTGGATTATCATGCAAATGCTGTAATCTCCCTCGAAAAAGCCTTGAAAATTGCACCGAATTATGTCCCAACTGTTTTTAATCTTGAAATAGCTTATCGCGAAATAGCAAGACTTAATCCTGAAAAGGCTAATGAATATATTCCTAAAGCTAATGAGCTAAATGCTAAATGGAAAAAGCTCGATCCTAGTTACAACCCTGTCGGACCTCAGCCAAAACTCGATGATAAGAGTTCGACCACTGTAACGAACAACTCAAAATAATTTTTTATTACTGCGTTAATTTAGCACCTGGACTTAAGTTTGAATGAAAGCACCAAAAATCAATCCGGTTTCGACCGTACCACTACAAAAACCTGATTTTTACAGACTTGAGAATGGCGCAGCGCTGTATGATCTTAGGCTTGGCAGTCAGGAAATTCTGAAAATTGAATGGATCTTCGATGCAGGGCGCTGGTATGAGATAAAACCACTGGCATCGCGCATTGCCGCCCAACAGCTCAAAAGTGGAATAGAGGGGTATAATGCTGATGAATTAGCCGATTTTTTCGATTTCTACGGTGCCAAGCTCAAAATATATGACGATTTCGACAATGTTTGTGTAAGGCTCTATTGTCTTACCAAACATTTGGCTACACTGTTGCCATTGCTCTATGAATTGCTGCTGCACCCGATTTACGATGCCAAAGAATTGGAACAGTTTTGTTCACGCAACAAACAGACACTGAAACTAGAGCTTCAGAAGAACGATGTGCTGGCATACCGCTGTTTTACGGAGCTACTTTTTGGCGAAAAACATCCATACGGTTACAATAGCATTCCGGAGTTTTATGATGCGATAAACAAAGATGATTTGTTCGAACATCATAACAGATGCTATACTGCCAAGGGCTGTATTGTTATCGTGAGCGGAAAAACTGATGATTTTATTATTGATCTCATCAGACAGTTTACGCTAAAACTACCAACGGAAAAACCGGCTGCCGATATTATTATTCCAGCATTT
>JBIPOO010000026.1:0-26101 GCA_044379045.1 Saprospira sp. | reverse complement strand
TTTGGCAAAAATGAGGAGGCCATGCAACAACTGCAGCTTTCGCTCGATGCCATGATTTACGGAGGCATTTACGATCAGCTGGGTGGCGGATTTTCACGCTATACTGTTGACAAAGATTGGCTGGTACCGCATTTCGAGAAGATGCTATATGATAATGCCTTGCTTGTAGGCCTCTTGTCCGACACCTACAAAATAACAAAAAAAACACTCTATAAAGAAACAGTTGAGGAATCTTTTGACTGGCTCAGCAGAGAAATGACAAATACAGAAGGAGGATTTTACTCGGCTCTTGATGCAGATTCGGAAGGCGTGGAAGGAAAATTTTATGTCTGGTCAAAATCGGAAATTGATATGATTTTAAAAGCTGATTCCCCTTTATTTTGTGAATTTTACGATGTCACAGAAGTCGGAAACTGGGAACACAGGAATATTCTGAACCGACCACAGAGTTTTGCCGGATTTACTGCAAAAAAAGGTTTGAGCGAAGATGCATTCAAGGCTTTGATGAGAAACTGCCGTGATAAACTTATGACAGAACGTGACAAACGAATCAGACCCGGGCTCGATGACAAAATTCTGCTTGCCTGGAATGCCCTCATGTGTACTGCAAGCTGCAAAGCATACGAGGCCTTTGGTGAAGCAAAATATAAGGCTGTCGCATTGTCGAACATCGAATTTATTTGTGATAAATTCATTATGAATGATGCTACAGTTTTACACGATTACAAAAACGGAAAGGCAAAAACTGGCGGCTTTCTCGACGATTATGCCTATCTGATCGAGGCGCTGATTGCTGTATATGAAATCTGTTTTGATAAAAAATACCTTAAAACTGCTTTAAAGCTCAGCGAAGTGGTGATGGATGAATTTTATGACCCTGCAGATTCCCTTTTCTTTTATAGCAGCAAAAAACAGCAGGATTTGATTATCCGCAAAAAAGACCTTTATGACAATGCCATGCCTTCGGGAAATTCGACCATGTCAGGAAATTTAAGGACCTTGGGGCTTTTGTTTAACAGAGCAGATTTCTTGGACATATCCTATAAGTCATTACTGACCATGAAAAAAAGTATTCAGAAATATCCGCAGTCTTTTGCATTATGGGCCAATCAGTTTTTTCCGCTCTGTTATCCTGTAAAAGAGATTGCTATAAGCGGTAAAAGGCATTTGGAATATGCTCAGCAACTGAAACAATATTATCTTCCCTTCAGCGTTTTTGCTGCAGCAGATTCGGCTGATAATGAAATAGCGCTGCTCGAAGACAGAAATCCAAAAGAAGAAATCACTGAAATTTTTATCTGTTCAAATTACAGTTGTCAGCTTCCATGCAATAATACAAGCGATGCATTAAAACTCCTGAACTGAGCAATTGATTTGCAGAAGATTGTTAAATTTTGTCAATATTCCAAATTTTTTTTACCTTTGACTTGAGTTTTAATTTTCATTCAGTTGGATAATAAAAAATACAGATTTTGGGGAATGATGGGGGCCTTGCTCATTTTTTTGAGCATTGCAGGCTATTACTATATCCGCAACACTCCTTTCATGAAGCGTAGCCTGCTGCTTACTGCAGAATTTGAGTCCATCAGTTCGCTTCGACCAGGCTCTAAGGTTTATTTTTACGGGATGGAAGTTGGCAAAGTGATAGACATTTACCTCAATACGGAGAATGGCCATATCATGGTTGATTTCGATGTAAAATCGGGTGTGAGTGTGCCACACAATGCCGAGGCGGTTGCCTATGTGCCCAATATGCTTTACTCGGCAAGGCTCGAAATCCGTTTTCAACCCGAAGGAAGTAATGAATTCCTTGAAAATGGCGATATCATTCCCGGCACGGTTGGCTCATACATTTTGGATATGAAAAATCAACTGGATCCTTATGCAAAAAAAGCAGACAGTATGGTACTTGCCCTTTTTCCCACCAAAGATAGTATCAGACAGGTCATTGGCTCAGTTGAAGCAAGTATCAGTCAATTTTACAGGGGCAGCACTTTGCTGAGTAAAACCCTCAAAGGCAATGAAAAAGAAATCAGCATTTCTTTGTTAAAATTAGAAAATCTGAGTGCCGATTTTGCAAAAAATGAAGCCTACATCAATGAAACTGTACTAAAATTGACAAAGGCAAGCAGCGAATTCAGCAAAACAGATTATGTTTCAACATTGTCTAAACTGCATCCCGATTCTATAAAAATACCCGATATAAGTCAAAACAGCAGGAAAATATCCGTGCTTAGTAATAAAATGATGGCTATTAACAACGGAGCCGACACTAGTTTATACAAGATAGTTCACGATAAGCAATTGAAGGAAAAGGTTACAGGAACTACCGATTCACTGCATATAAAAGTTAGAAACTTGAGGGAGCATCCCGAAGAAAAAATCAACATTAAAAAGAAAAAATAATCAAACGCTCATAAAGGCATGAAAATCAGAAACGAAGTAAAAATTGGCATCTTGGGTCTTATTGCCCTGTTTCTGCTCATCTGGGGATATTATTTCCTTAAGGGGAGCAACATTTTATCATCTAATTACACGGTCACCACCGGCTTTAACAATGTGGACGGTCTTGCAGCAGGCGCACCTGTTACCATCAAAGGTTATCAGGTGGGTGCGGTTACCGATTTGTATATCGACAAGAACAATCCCGCAATTATTAAAGTGACGCTTACGCTCAACAAATCGGCAAAGATTCCCAAAAATGCCATTGCTAATCTGGTGCAGCCCAATATTATGAGTGGCAAATCAGTTGAACTCAAATTTGATGGGGCCTGCGATGGCGATAACTGCCTGAAAAGAGGCGATTATATCGAGGGCAAAGTAGGCAGTATGCTCGATATGGTGACCGAAGCGGCAAAACCTTATATTGAGAAAATCGATTCTTTCAGAACTGTTATAGAAGAAATTGCAAAAGCTGAAGAAGGCGGTCTTCGCAAATCGGCCGAAGAAATTCAGGCAACAGTGAGTAACCTCAAAGTTATCAGTGATGTAATGGCTGTTTTGTTAGAAAAATCGACCGGTAATTTTGTCAATACCATGGATCACTTAGAGTCCATAACTGCCAATGTGCGTAAAAATAATGAACAGATTACCGCACTGATGAACAATGTAACTGTAATAACAGAACAGTTAAAAAATGCCAATCTGGACAAAACACTGGCTGCTACCAAAGAAACAATTGAAAAATTCGGAAAAGTAGCTAATGATGTCAGCACAGTTTTGGGCGAAACCAACAAACTGATGGCGCAACTGCAGATATTAACCGACCTTTCCAAACAGGAAGGTTTGCTCGCTGCACTGGTGAATGATAAAAAACTACTATCCGATGTTAAAAAAACCATCGATGAAGTTTACTTGCTCGTTGAGGATATCCGCGAACATCCCGAGAGATACCGCACTGTGCTGAGCGGCAAATACAAGCCCTACGGAACAGGCAAAGCCTACGAAAAAGAAAAAGCATTGGAAAAGAAAAATAAATAGACCTTGTCAGTTTCCAATCCCTTAGAAATATTGAATTCTGAGCTGCAAATGAACTTTGTGGCTCTTTTTTTGGAGGAGAATGCTCCAACCTTAAACCAACATTAGTGTTTCAAAAAAACCGCTCCATAAAATTTTTATTTTTTCTGCTGCTTTCGCCGCTTTGTCTTTTCGCACAAATTGATGAGGAGGAATCGGAGGAGGACAGCTCGAAAATTGACCTGATTTTTTCCAGGAAAATGAAGGGAGTGCAAACTGCCGATGGAGATCACCTTATCCTTTCGGGTGAGGTTCATTTCAGACAGAATGAAATGCACATGTGGTGCGACACGGCAAAGCGCTATCCCAATAAAAAGATTGTGGCCTTTGGCAATGTGCAAATGCTGCAAAACGACAGTATCAGGGTTTTTTCCGATTCTCTTTTTTACGATGGCAATACCAAAAAATCGAGGCTGAGTGGTGAGGTGGTACTACAGGATTCGACCATGACTATGTACACCGATGTACTCTATTATGACCTGAACACCAAACTGGCCGATTATCCCAAGGGGGCGCTAATTGTATCTGACAGTACTCAGCTTATGAGCAAAAAGGGTTATTACGATGCTAATACCAACATCGCTTATTTTACCGATTCGGTGCGCATGACCAATCCGAATTATAAACTTATTGCCGATTCCCTCTCCTTCGACACAAAAAAAGAAATCACCTATTTTTCGGGGCCAACCTATATTTACAACGACAAAGATCTGGTCTACTGCGAAGATGGTTATTACGACAATATCAAAAACTATTCGGTCATGACCGGAAATCCCTATTATCTGGAACGTAATGACAAGGGTTACAAAAAGGCAAAGGGCGACACCATTATATATGATGGAAAAATTAATAAATATTACCTCATTGGCAATGCTGTTTTTGAAGATGGCGACAAGGAAGTACGGGCCGATACCATAGAGCAGGACGGCGAAACCGAACAATTTTATTTCAAAGGCAATCCAAAATTCAGAAGCCTGGACTCGACACAGCAGCAAACCATCGACTCAAAATTTTCCTATTACGATTCCAAAACCGAAACCGTCATTTTCAGAGAGGATGTTAAGGTGGTTGATAAAAAACAGGTGCTCATTGCAGATAGTTTAGATTATACAAAGGCCAGCCGTACTGGAATTGCAAGAGGCCGCGTAGTGTGGGAGGACTCGAGTGCCAATACCCGGATTCTCTGCGGCGAAGCCATTTACAACGATTCCACTGGAGCTTTCCTCGCCAAGAACAACCCAATTCTGGTTTCGAAAATGGACAAGGACAGCCTCTGGCTAAAGGCAGATACCCTGCGCGCCCTACCCGACAGCACCAACAAGGACCGCAAGACTTTTTTGGCCTACAACAATGTAAAAATTTTCAAATCTGATATTCAGGGACTTTGCGATTCGCTAACCTACAGTCAGAGTGACTCTATATTTCAGTTTTTTATCAACCCTGTTTTGTGGATGGATTCGGTACAATTCACGGCCGATACGATTTTGGCAAAAATGTCGGAAGGTAAAATGCGAAAGGCCTTTATGTATCAAAATTCCGTCATCATCAGCACAGAGGACCAGGTTTATTTCAATCAGATAAAAGGTCGGGATATGCTGGCCAATTTTATAGATAATAAGCTGAATACGTTGGACGTACAATCGAACGGCAAAGCGGTTTATTATGTGAGCGACAATGAAAAACGCTATATGGGCGTGAACGATGTCAACTGCTCCGACATGTTTATGTTTTTCAGTGAGAATCAGATTCAAAGGATAAAATTCACAGGTGAACCACAGGCAGTTTTGTATCCCATGAAAATGACCGATCATTTGGCCATGAGAATCAAAGAATTCAAATGGCTGGAAGACAAAAGACCAAAGTCAAAATTTGAAATTACGGGAAACAATGACTGGTCATACCGATTGAAAGAATTGTCCGATACTGCGCCCATTAGCATGCTCAATGGAGAAGACAGTGTTAAAATTGAAATACCTTTAGACAGCCTCCCCGAAAAAACAAACCCTGACAGCATTCCAAGTTTGAAAGACAAAAGTGGTAAAATGGGTAAAACTAGCGAGGATAAAAAAGAGGAACCCAAACCCAGTACGGGTAAAAAATCGAAACTTGAAGGCAAAAAAGAAGATTAAATACGTCTTTTATTTAAGTTGCCAATACAGTGGCTATTTTTGTAACTGTATAAAACCATCTCCAAAAAACTATATCATTGTTAATTGTTTACAAAGCAATTAAGTTGAAATAATTATTGTAAAATAATAAAGATTGCTTGTGTAAAAAGCTAAGAAATTTTAACTTTGGATGTTCTTGAAAAGATAACCAACCAAAACAAAAAAGCTATGAAATTTTTTACAATTCTAACGGTTCTGCTGCTGATAGCATCCCAAAGCTTTGCGCAGGCACTCGAGCATCAGGTGGTCAGCCGTAGAGAAGAGGCAGGCACAGTATTGCTGCGCACAAAAATCGAATCTCCCCTTCAAAATTCTGACAAAGGACTGGGTTTGAAATTCAAAAGCCCAATTCCATTCACCTCATTGGCCTTAGTTTGGAAGAGCAGTCAGCAAACACTAATTCCATCGGCCTTTGCCATTCATTACCGTGTGCACCACCCCGAATTCGGCTGGAGAAAATGGGCAACAGAAGAAGGTGCCTACAGCCCTGCAGACCATGGATTGGGCGATTATTACACTACGGATCTACTTTTTGGCATTGACGAAAGACAACACGACTCTATTGAGTTTTATCTTGAGTTACCGCAAGGCGTTCAGCTTCAGGAAGTTCAGCTGGTACTGCAGGACATGAGCGGTCACCAAAATATTCCAATCAGCGACAACAGCTTAAATCAAAAAAGTGCAGTGAGTAGCTGTCCCGCCCAACCCACATTAGTTCCACGCTCGAGCTGGTGCGGAAGTTATACTGCCTGCCAAACACCCACCTACACACCCAGCAGCATTAGCCCTACACATACAGTTATCCACCACGGTGCCAGTCCCGATACCTACACCGATGGGTATGCAGTGGTAAGAAGTTACTGGAATTACCACGTTAATACCTTGGCTTGGTCCGATATTGGATACAACTACCTTTTCGATAAAAACGGCAACGCCTTTATTGGAAGATACAATCCTAATTTCCCAACTAGCGATGTTAGAGGAGCGCATGCCGGCAGTTCAAACAGTAGTTCTATAGGTTTAAGTTTCCTTGGCAATGCCGATATAAGCGGAAATGTACCACAAGCTACACTCAATCTTTCAACCAATTTTATTGCATGGTGGTACAATTTGAGAGGATTGAACCCAACCACCTCTGCAAATATTGTCAATCAGGCAGGAACCATTACCATCAATCTGCCAAGAATTTGCGGACATAAAGATCTAAATCCTACTGCTTGCCCTGGTGTGTTACTTTACAACTACCTGCCTACATTCAGAAGCAATGCACAGCAGATTATTACTAACTGTCAGGCAGTTGCAGCTCCTACCCTATCGACAATTGCCGGCTGTCCTACAGGTTCGGTTACACTAACAGTAACAGTTTCTGCCAATCAGACCTTCCAATTGCTCAACAGTACAGGGACAACTGTATTGCAATCATGGACCGGAACGGCTACAAGTTATACATTTACAGGCCTTGCATCAGGAAGTTATACTGGAAAGGTAATCAGAAATACCGTTACTTCTGCGCTCAGTTCGACTGCTGCACTTACAAACCGTACCGCTTCTGTTGGAGGAACAATCAGCGGCACTAGCGGAATCTGCCTGGGAACTGCAACTGGTACTATGACTTTGAGTAGTCACAGAGGTACAATTGTTCGTTGGGAGAAAAAATTAAGAACTTCAACGACCTGGACAAATATCACAAACACAACATCAACCTACAGTGAAACCCCTGCTACCGCTGCAGTTTGGGATTACAGAGCTTTGGTACAGGACGGAACTTGCGCATCTGTTTATTCGAGTACATTCAGTGTTACAGTATCTGCTTCATCAACCGGAGGAACGCTTGCAGGAACTACAACCGCTGTTTGTTTGGGATCGGCATCAGGTACAATCACTTTGAGCGCTCATACAGGAGCCATAGTCCGTTGGGAAAAAAGAGTCAATGCCGGCACCTGGACAAATATCACCAATACAGCAACAACCTACAGTGAAACGCCAACTACAGCAGGCACCTGGGAATACAGAGCACAGGTAAAAAATGGAAGCTGCTCGGCGGTTTATTCAACTACTTTTAGCAAAACATTCACTGCTGCCTCTGTTGGAGGAACTGTTACGGGTACAAGCGGAGCTGTTTGTCTTGGAACCGCTACAGGTACTATGACCTTGAGTGGAAATACCGGTGCAGTTGTTCGTTGGGAAAAAAGAGTGAATGCCGGAACCTGGACAAATATTACCAACACGGCGTTGACTTACAGCGAAACGCCGACCGCAGCAGGTACCTGGGAATACAGAGCCTTAGTTCAAAATAGCTCCTGCGCATCTGTTTACGCTGCAGTATTTTCTAAAACTGTACAGGCTGGAAGTCTTGGCGGAACACTGAGCGGAACTTTGCCAAATGTTTGCGCTGCACAGTCGACCGGAACGATCACTTTGAGCGGTCAGCGAGGAACAGTAGTTCGTTGGGAAAAAAGACTAAATGCCGGTACTTGGACAACTATTAGCAGTACAGCGACAAGCTATTCCGAAATTCCATCTTCATCAGGCACCTGGGAATACAGAGCTTTGGTTCAAAACAGCCCTTGCACCTCGGTTTATTCTACTGTTTATACTGTGAATGCAACAGCAAATGCTATTGGTTCTCTTTGCAACTGTCCTATTCAATTGACACTGCCTGTTGTTAATTATCAGGGCAATACTGCCAGCTTTGCCGACAATTATAATCCTGCCGATGTAACGCCAAGTTTTACGGGCCTCGAGGCAAATGATGCAGTGTTCAGATTCACAATTACAAGCCGTAGTGTTGTAAATGCTAGTTTGGGTGTATCCGGAATTTGGGGTAGCCTGTTGCTAACTACAAACTGTCCCAATCCAATTACTCCAACAACTTATATCAACAGTTTCCAGCAGTGGAACGGTGGAACAATGACCACTACGCTTGACCCCGGCACATATATGCTTTTTGTTTCATCAAATTCGCAATGGACGCCTACAATGCCATTTACACTGAATATCAGCACAGCACCAGCACTTAGAAACGATGACAACAATAGTCTGCTAATTTCTAATTCCGTTTTGAATCTTTCCATATTCCCTAATCCTGCCAGCGATTACATCAATGTTAACTGCAACAGTGTTCCGCAAACAGCAAGAATTATCAATGCAAATGGTAATTTGATTTTCGAACAGCAAAATCTTACAAATACACAGTTTACTATGCCTGTTTCTCAGCTTCAATCGGGTCTTTATTTTATTCAGGTAATTGATGCCAACGGTAATGCAGAAACGATCAGCTTCATGAGAAATAATTAAAGTCAAATTTTACTACTGAACATCTTTTCAATCCGAAATGAGATATAAAAAGAGCTGCCCTTTGCAGCTCTTTTTATTTTGGTGGGGCTTTATATCAAAGAAATTTTGTAACTTTGTAGAATATCAGGTTTAGCCTTATGTGTAATATGAAGTTTGGAAAAATGGGAAAGATTGATGGTATTGACTTCACAATGCCGCCAACTCCAAAAACAACAGAGATATTGCTGAAAAATTCAGCACAAAAAAAATCTGCACCGATAATTTTATCAGGTTGCACGGGTTGGTCTATGAAAGAATGGCTGGGTAGCTTTTATCCCAAAAATGCAAAAGCGCAGGATTTTTTGAGATTTTATAGCAGGCAATTCAACACCATAGAACTCAATAGTACCTACTACAGAATTCCTGATAAAAAAACAGTTGTTAAATGGGTTGAACAAACAGTGCCCGGTTTTAAATTTGCCCCTAAAATCCCACAAATCATAAGCCATAGCGAAGATTTATCACTAAGAGAAAGTTATATAGAAAGTTTTACTGAAGTGATCGCCGCACTGGACGACAGGTTGGGAATTTCTTTTTTGCAATTGCCCCCGAATTTTGGACCAAAAAATCTACGGATATTGGAACAATTCTTGAAAAGATTTCCTTGCAAAGATATTCCCCTTTCGGTCGAGATAAGAAATGAAAACTGGTTTGTAGAGAAAGATATGACTATACTTCAGGAATTACTATCTGAATATGGAGCTGGCATGGTATTGAGTGATGTGGCCGGTCGCAGGGATGTATTGCATATGTACCTGAGCAACAATTCTGCGATGATACGTTTTGTTGGAAATGAGCTGCACGAGAGCGATTTCAGCAGACTCGACGCATGGATGCTTCGTCTAAAAGAGTGGATTGAAATGGGCCTGAGTGAAGTATATTTCTTCCATCATCAGGACAATAATCTTTTGGCTCCCGAGATGACTATCTATTTCAACCAAAAATTGAATCATGTCCTTGGTACGAATCTAACTGTCCCGGTCAAGTACAGCGATGTGCAGTTGAGTCTTTTTTAAATTGAATTTTGTTATGAAAAATATCGTATTACTCTTCATTTTATTTTGTTTCTGTCAAAAAGTTTCTGCTCAGGATAAATCGAAAAACCAGCAAAAGGACAAAAAAACTGAGATCAAAAAGGAAACTAAAACAAGTTCAGGTTTTGCCCCCGACTCGCTTTTTGTCATTACCAAAGGTGATTTAAGGTATATCAGACATAAAGTTCGAAAGGGCGAAACGGTATATAGCATTACCCGTTTTTACAACATCGAAATCGAAAAATTAAAACGCAATAATCCCGAATTTGAAAAAGAAGGTTTGAAAGAAAATCAATGGCTGCTCATACCTACTAATCCAAAAGCCTTGATTATAAACAAAGGAAAAGATTTTAATATTGAACATCATCTTAAGGTCTTTTACACGGTATTACCCAAAGAGACCATGTACGGTATCGCAAAAGGACATTTCGGAATCAGCGTTGAAGAGCTACAACAACGTAATACGTTGAAAAGTACCGACCTTAGTGTTGGACAACAGCTGCATATCGGCTGGCTCTCAAAATCAGGTATCCCCGATTCGCTTAATCGTCTGCCATGGTTAAATGCAGCTTTGGGCGAAGAAAATAAAAGACTAAAAAAGAAATATGAAAAAGCCCTCATGGAAGGTGCCAAAGAAATAAAACAAGAGGGAAAATCTGTTTGGCCAAAAGACAAACAGATGGGAAGCGGCAGTAGCCTTTATATTTTACATTCCGAAGCCAAACAGGGCTCAGTTGTAAGAATTGAAAATCCTATGTCGGACAGAGTCATTTATGCAAAAGTAATTGGTAAAGTTCCTGATACTGAATTCGCAAGAGGTTCAATTGCGATGATTTCTACAACCATTGCAAATGTTTTGGGAGTTTTGGATTCAACAGTTTTTCTAAAAATTCAATATTTGGAAGCAGAATGACAAGTTATTGATTAACAATATATTAAACTTTTTTACAATTTAACCTTAGATCAATTGTTTAAAAATATTCAAACAATTGGTCTTTTTCTTTAAACAAAACAAAGTTTATGTAGTTATATTTGCATAATTCTAATATTATAACTCAAAACAAATGTCCAAGAAAGTAATTGTTATCGGTTCCGGTTTTGCAGGCTTGTCAGCTGCATGTCACCTTGCCAAAAAGGGTTACAGCGTTACTGTGCTCGAAAAAAACGAAGTACCCGGCGGCAGAGCGCGCAAAATGGAAGTCACTGGTTACAATTTCGATATGGGACCAAGTTGGTATTGGATGCCTGAGGTTTTTGAAAACTTTTTTGGACATTTTGGCAAAAAGGTATCCGACTATTACGAATTGACGCGGTTGGATCCTGCATATAAAATTGTTTTTGGAAAAGATGACGAACTTGCTGTTCCGGCTGGCATGAAAGAACTTAGAGAACTTTTCGAAACTTACGAACCCGGCAGCTCAGCAAAACTCGACCACTTTCTCAAAGAAGCAGCCTACAAATACAAGGTAGGCATGGGCGAATTTGTGCACAAACCTGGTCTGTCGCTCATGGAGTTTGCCGATACTAGAGTCTTATCATCGATGTTCCGACTACAAATGCTTACTTCTATGTCGGCCCACGTTGAAAAGCTTTTCAAAAACGAAAAACTAAGAGCATTACTCAAATTTCCGGTGCTGTTTCTCGGAGCTACACCCGAAGATACTCCTGCAATGTACAGCCTTATGAACTATGCCGACTTAGAACTTGGCACCTGGTTTCCTAAGGGTGGCATGTATAAAATTGTGGAAGGCATGCTTTCACTAGCAAATGAGTTAGGGGTAAAAGTCCTAAGCAGTCAAAATGTCAAAAAAATTGTGGTAAATAATGGCAAAGCCACAAAAGTAACTACCGAAAATGGCGACTTCGAAGCAGATATTGTAGTCGGAGCTGCCGATTATCATCATGTAGAACAACAGCTCTTGGATGCCGAACACAGGGTTTACACTGAAAAATACTGGGATAAAAGAACCATGGCGCCCTCTTCTCTCCTTTTCTATTTGGGCGTCAATAAAAAATTGAAGAATCTTCTACACCATAATTTATTTTTCGATGAAGATTTCAAACAACATGCGGTAGAAATTTACAAGAAACCTATGTGGCCAAGCAAGCCTTTGTTTTATGCCTGTTTGGCTTCCAAAACTGATCCAGCCTGCGCACCCGAAGGGCATGAAAATTTGTTTCTGCTTATTCCGACAGCCCCTGCTTTGACCGATAATGATGCAACTAGAGAACATTACTATAATGTTGTAATGGACCGACTCGAGCATCTGAGTGAACAAAGCATCAGAGATCATACCGATTTCAAAATGAGCTATGCCCACAGCAACTTTATCAGCGATTATAATGCATATAAAGGAAATGCATACGGACTCGCCAATACGCTTGGGCAAACTGCTTTCCTGAAACCAAAACTCCGCAGCAGTAAGGTAAAAAATCTTTATTACGCTGGACAGCTTACCACACCAGGTCCAGGAGTACCACCCTCACTTATTTCAGGTGAGGTAGTGGCCAATGAAATTTTTAAAGCTATTAAACCCTAATCTTAAAAGGCTATGAATCATCTCGAACTTTATTCCAAAACCTGTCACGAGTGCAGTGGACTCATCACTCGTCGTTACAGTACTTCATTTTCATTGGGCATCAAAATGTTCGATAAAAAGTTTCGTCAGCCAATCTATTCGGTTTATGGCTTTGTTCGTTTTGCCGACGAAATTGTAGATACCTTTCATAACCACAACAAAAAAGATTTGCTCGATCGTTTCAGAGATGAGACTTATCGTGCTATCGAAGAAAAAATCAGCCTAAATCCTGTTTTGCATGCTTTTCAAGAAGTTGTCAATACCTACGGAATTGAACGTGAACTGATTGACGCTTTTTTATACAGCATGGAAATGGACCTTCATTTTCACAATTACGAAGACAGCTTATATAAAAAATACATATATGGCTCTGCAGAAGTTGTAGGGCTGATGTGCCTGAGAATTTTCTGTTACAACAAAACAGGCATGTATGACGAGCTTAAAGAAACAGCCTGTGCGCTTGGCTCTGCTTTTCAGAAAGTTAATTTCTTAAGGGATATGAGAAGCGATTTTGACGAACGTGGCCGTGTATATTTTCCTGGAGTTGACTACACTGCATTTGACGATCAAATCAAAAAAGAAATAGAAGGCGACATACAGAAAGATTTTGAGCTTGCATACTCAGGTATTTTAAAACTTCCACAAGGCTGTCGATTTGGAGTTTATGTCGCTTATCGATACTATCTCAAACTGTTTAACAAGATAAAGAAATCGCCTGCAAAAAAGGTAACAGAGGAAAGAATACGCATTCCTAACAGAAGTAAGATTTATATACTCGGTAAATCCATTATCAGAGCTCAACTCAACATGTTTTAAATCTCGCTAATGATCAGGCAAAATAAATTTAATTTTTCGATGGCAGTGCTCATACTCATGGGGCTGCCACTTCTATGGATAGGCATATTATTAATAAGCAGTGAAATCAGTTTCGACCCTGAAGCCTCGAAGGAAGTTTATCGATTTCCCCTGCACCTGAAAATCGGAGAAACTGAATGGTGGTATCTAATGATAAACCTAGGCGCAATCTTTTTCCCTTTTGTGCTGTCTTTCGACAAAAAAGTTCATTTCTATAAAAAATGGAGATACCTTATCCCGGGAATTGCTATCAATGCAGTCTTGTTTATCAGCTGGGATATTATTTTTACGGAGGCTGGTATCTGGGGTTTTAATGAACGCTATGTCAATTTTATCATTTTAGGTTTACCCCTTGGCGAATGGTTGTTTTTTCTGACAGTTCCTTATGCCTGCGTTTTTGTACATGAATGCCTTTTGTGCTATTTCAAATCCGATCCTTTCAAAAATTACGACCGTGCAATACTGATCTCACTCATTGTGATCTTTACTGTGGTAGGTCTCTTAAATCTTTTCAGAGCTTATACCGCCTGGACTTTTTTATTGTCTGCAGCTTTACTTACAATACATCTGCTATTCATTCCAAACAGTTACCGAACACGTTTTTATCTGGCCTATTTTGTATCGCTTATCCCTTTTACGATTGTGAACGGTATTCTTACCGGGGGATACAACGAAGAACCAGTAGTGATTTACAATAACAGCCATAACCTGTCCTCCGTAATCGGTTTCCGTTTTTTCAGCATTCCTTTCGATGATTTTATTTATGGTTTTTTAATGATGCTGATAACCGTGTCTGTGTACGAATACCTGAGGACTAAGCATAAAAAAACCTCTGAAAAATAAATCTCAAAGGTTTGATTTTCGCTATAATTGAATTCCTAATTCAAGTAATTTTTAAGTGCTGCAGTCAATTTTTGTAGCCTTTTATAATTAACAGAGTACAGAATCTGTTTCCCATCTCGCTTCGCTGCGACCAATTCACTATTTCTCAAAATACGAAGGTGCTGTGAAGTAATAGACTGTTCCAGACCCAAAGAGTTGTATATATTATTAACACTTGTACCCGGATTTTTATCAATGTAATCCAAAATCTGGAGCCTCAGATTATGGGTGATTGCACGGAGGTGTCCTGTAGCCGTGTAAAGTTTACCCTCGTGGATGACATTGGCCAATGTCTGTTGCTTTTCTTTCTTTATTTTTTTGGTTAACATGGAGATAGGCGTTTGGATTGGTTAATGAATTAACTCATCTATAAAAGATGCAATACGCTGCAATTGTAATTTATTGAGGCTATAATAAATAAACTTACCGTCGCGGCTATAGTCTACAACTCCGCTTTTCCTCAATATAGCTAGATGCTGCGATGCAACTGACTGTTCAACTTTTAATTTCAGATAAAGCTCAGTTACAGTTAATTTGTTATCTTCAGATAATATAGATATAATTTTCTTCCTCAAATCGTGTTCAAGAGATCTTGCTGTAAGCATCATCTTTCTCAATTCGGGAAATTTTACCTCAATTTTTTCATTTCCACCATTGAATTCAATCAGCTCAGTTTTGGTTGATATGGCCATTTTTTGTTTGGTTTACGCATAAATGATAATAGTAAAACTACAAACAAGCAACAATGTTTAAAATTTATATTCTTTTTTTTAAACTTTGATAAACAAAACTTAAATAATTGGACTTAAAATTCGACAAGCCGATTATGGGGGCTTTATTTCTCAAGAGTTTTCAATTCCAATGCGCTGCGAATGAAATTTTCATTCATAAAACTTTTCAGCAACGCAATACACCTATTGCAGGATGTTTCATTAAACCCTTGCAGTCCAATAATTCCTTTAAACTCGCTTTCAATTGATTTTGTTATTTCAAATTTTTGAAGTTGAACTTCAAAATAAGGCAAATAATATGATTCAATCCGATGACAAAGTATTTCAAAAAGATTGCTCTTATACGGATTCCAATGTGTTGAATCATTTCTGAAACATTCTTTTTTAAAAACCTCCACCTCAATGTTAAACAGGTTGATAAGTTCAACAAGTTGATCTAAAGCTTTCAAAAATTCATACCAGCATGCTCTGTCCTGTATTGAACTAAATTCGGGTTCAATAATTTTACCAACAAGTAATGAATCCAAAATAATTTTAGGTGGGGAACTACCATGAATAAAAGCAAATTCTTCACTACAATTTCTACCAAGAAAAATCCTTAGACTCGTATCGCCCCCAGGATGTCTGTTCAAAAAAGGACCGACATCGTAAACCAGATTATCAATTGCCAATAATTTTTTATTTTCAGAACTGTCATTATAAAAAGCCAATTCTCTAATATTCAATACTAACATCTTCAAGTTATTGAATCATTAAAATCGCTCCGCTCTCGAAGATTCAAGTTCAGCATTAACATTTCTCCATTCTTTATTCTCGAATCCATTGCTACTAAATCCTCCAATAGTTTCAGAACGTCCAACACTGAATGCAGTTTGAATAAATCCATATATTTTTTTTCTGTGTACAGCAAAAAATCCATCCGGCCCGGCGTAGGAATTCATAAAATCGTCAAAAGCTGATTTTAATCTCAGACAGCTCATTTCTTCAACGTAATCATAAATATTATGCTCGGATAGCGCTTCAAAAAAATTTAAAATATCCCTTGGGAATAGCTTTCTAACTTCAAGTGCATCTTTTCCTAATCTAGTCTCATATTTTGATCTGCCTGTCGCAATGTCCAACATATGAAAGGTTGGAAAGGCTGCGCCACTTGGCCCCGGAATACCTTCTTTGATTGGTACTGCAAAAGACATCATGGTTTTTGCAAATACAACTGGATCCATAGTATTTTTACGCTGTTTCGAAGCAGTTATTTTTTCGAAACTTATTCTTGAAAGCTTGTACATCAGCTCGGTCATGTTGTTGAGCTGAGAAATGACAACTTCTTTATCTCCGTTTAGCATAGCCTCGTTAATCAGTACCAGGCTATTTACAAATGCTGCAGATTTATGGAGCATTTCGGTTTGTGTCAGGTATAAAATTCTCTCCTCTATACAATCGAAAATTGGGTAGAGCAACTCCATGTTTTCTACAATCCTATCTTTGCCTTGCTCTTTGAGCTGCCAGTTGTATGCAACAAGGTCAAAATAGCTGAGAAAAGCAAAAGGTCGGTCCAATCTTGAACAGACAGTCTCCCAGGGAATCAATATCGCCTCTGGAATATTTTGCTGTGGCACAAAATCAGACTCTGCCCTGGCATAGGCATGTGCCATAAAACCCAATAACAAAGCAGCTCTGTGAAGGTAATGGTCAGGTAAATTTTCACTCGTTACCTCAATTATTTCCATCTTATCGATCCGCTTTCTGAATTGACAAGATTTAATCAAGTCTGGAGTCTCTCTTGCAATATCATCCCACAAATTGAAGCAATCGGGTAGTTCTTTGAGTGGTTCATTGATGGGTAAGAACCCATAGGAACAGGATAATATTCCACTATTCTGATGTCCGTTTACAATGAAATTATCAAAAACTACATCAATTATTCTTCTTGACTTTGGTATAATTTTCATACATCACATTTATATATCACATCGTAAAAATAAATATTACCTTAGAAATTATCAAAAAAATACAAAAATCTACCTGAAATTTATAGGTCTTACATAGAAGAAAAATTAACAATTTACAGTAACTTGTGGGCGATTTCTATAAACAGATTGTTGTTATTAGTCCAATTATTCAAGAAATTTTAATCATTATAATTATTTGTAATAATTTAACAATAATGATGTACAATCTGGATTTCAATGCGTTAGATTATAATCAAAGAAAATATAACTTAAAACCTAAAACTATGAACTTTTTTCCTGCAAGGCTAAAATTTATTGTTTTTTTTATTGTATTACTTTCGGGTATAAGTACAAAGCTCCATGCTTCGCATTTTATGGGCTTCGACCTTACTTACAGCTGTGTAGGTCCAAACCAGTACAGAATTGTATTAAAGGCTTACAGAGATTGTAATGGTATTGATCTTTCGGGAACCTTCTCGGTAAACTACAGATCGGCAGCCTGCGGAGTAAATGCCACTATAACATTATCTAGAACAAGCGAGGCCGATATTACACCATTATGCCCTTCTCAGAGCAGTGCCTGTAACGGAGGAAGCGGTCCGGTAGGTGTTGAACTGCATGTGTACGAAGGAACACTTACATTGCCCCCTGGTTGTAACGACTGGATATTGTCAAGTTCTCAGTGCTGCAGGAATAATATGATTACAAACCTTACAGGTCCAGGCAGCAATGACATTTATGTGGAAACCCGAATCAACAATACGGTAACACCTTGTAATAGTTCGCCTGTTTTTGCAAGCGAACCCACTCCCTTTACATGCGTAAATCAAACAGTTCGTTATCAACAACTTGCCACCGACCCTGATGGCGATTCACTTACCTACTCTCTGGTAAACTGTCAGAATGCATCCGGCAGTAATGTAACTTACGCAGGCGGTTTTAATGGATCAAACCCAATGACTGTACCTGTAAATCTTGATCCAGTGACAGGGGAATTAACTTTTACGGCCAATACGCCGCAAGTAGCAGTCATTTGTGTTCGCGTTAGAGAATTTAGAAATGGTGTATTTATCGGGGAAATTGTGCGCGACATGCAATTTGTTGTTCAAAATTGCAATAATATATTACCAACCGTAACAGGTGTAAATGGCTCTTCAACAGTTTTTGATACAGCAACCTGTGCAGGAAGTACACTATGTTTCGACATAAATGCCAGTGACCTCAATACAGCAAATAATTTAACTTTAACGGCAAACGGACTTCCTCCGGGGGCAACTTTTACCATAACAGGAACGGGTAATAATCGTGTTGCACGATTCTGCTGGACTACCACAGTTGCCGACATTGGAACACATGTTTTCTCTGTGAATGCAGTAGATGATGCCTGTCCTTTTCCAGGGCAAAATTCTAGAGCTTATACCCTTGTAATTTTACCCAATCCAAACCCACCTGTAAATGCCGGACCCGATGTTTCGCTCTGCGCGGGTCAGTCAACGCCCTTAAATGCAACAACTACAGCTCCGAACGGAGTGAGTTTTACATGGACACCCGCAGTAGGTTTATCTACCACTACAGGTGCCAGTACGACGGCAACTCCTCCCGGTACAACCAATTACACGGTACAATTATTATACAGCGACGGTTGTTCATCGACAGATGATGTAAGGGTCTCAATTCTTGCAGATCCTATTGCAAACGTTAATCCCGGAAATGGAAATGTGTGTGCTGGTGAGAACTTTAGTCTCATTGGCTCGTCCGATGTGACAGGTAATACTTTTCAATGGTTCGACCCCTCCAATGTTTCATTGGGCACAGGCACAGTAACTGGAGCTTTTTCAACAATTGTGGTAACTGTGCCTACAACGCCCGGTTCTTACAACTATACCGTGAGAGTTACAAACCCAGTGACCGGTTGTTCTAGCGATGCAATTGCCACCTTGGTAGTTGGATCTCCTCCCCCATTGCCAAGTTGTGTTAACATTTATGCGTCAACTACCGGTGTGGCAGGAGCTGCAGGTACACAAGCTGCTCCGACTACTTTGGCAGACGCACTCACTCGTGCTCGTTGTCAAAACGCTGTGATTAAGCTGGCTACAGGAACCTATAACATTGATAATGCTTTATTCTTGAGCAGTTTTGTAACCATCGAAGGTGGATTTCTACAGGCATCGGCCTGGACAAAAACATCTACCCCAGGTGCTACAACTATCAACAGAACTGTGGCCAATCCTGAAGGTCCGGCAAATGGACAGCGATTGGTTGCTTTTTATGGCAATTCAGTCAGTGGTTTCCGTTTACAGGACATTACAATTACCTCTGCTGCAGGCACTGCAGGAACAGGCATGTCAACTTACGGTCTGCATTTGACAAATTGTGCAAATTATAATATTGTAAGAACTCAAATCCTTCCTGGAGCTGCAGGTTCCGGCGCAGCAGGCACAACAGGTGCAGCAGGTGCAAATGGCGGCAACGGACTAACTGGCGGCAACGGAAGCTGTGATGGTGGTGACTGTACCTTCGGTGGCGATCAGCCTGGTGGTCGTGGAGGAAATGGTGGCGCAGGCGGTGGCGGAATAGCCGGAGGAAATGGTGGTCCAAATAATAATGGTTCTCAGGATAATGGTACTGCCGGAACGGCAGGTGCTGCTCGCAATGGCGGCGGCGGTGGCGGTGCAGGTGCAGGAGGGGATGAATGTTTTGGCAATAACGCAGGAAATAGTGGTGGCGGTGGAGCTTCAGCCTGCGCAGCAGGCGGAACAGCAGGAACAAGAGGGGGCGAAGGCAATCCAGGACGTGATGGAACTAATGGCACTGATGGTGGCATTGGCACTGCTGGTATTGCTGGCGCAGCAGGTACTGCAGGTGCACATGTAGGTGGTTTTTGGTCTCCCGGAACACAAGCTGCTTCAGGTACTGATGGCTGCGGTGGCGCAGGCGGTGGTGCAGGCGGTGGCGGCGGTGCCCAAAGATGTGGATTTTTAGGCTGTAACAATGGTCCTGGCAATGGTGGCGCAGGCGGCGGTGGTGGTGGTCAGGGTGGTGCAGCAGGAACAGGCGGTCGCGGTGGCGGATCTTCATTTGGCATATATCTTTTCAATAATGGCACAGGTGCAAATATTATACAATCAAGTATTTTAGGTGGAACTGCAGGTGCTGGCGGTACTGGCGGTACTGGTGGTACTGGTGGAACTGGCGGTACGGGCGGAAATAGAAATACTACCTGTACAAACGAAATCGGAGAAGGTGGCAGAGGTGGCAATGGTGGCGCTGGTGGTGCGGGAGGAACTGGAGGTGCTGGTCAAGCAGGTATTTCTGTTAATGTACACCAAAACGGAGGTTCTGCTCCTGTAACAAATGATATTGCCTTTAATCTTGCAGGCCAAACGGTAATTCAAGCTTCTAACGTTAACTGTACCAATACCAATGTTTCTTTCCAAGATATGGGATCAACTGGCTCTAGCTGGGATTTTGATGCGGTTACAAATTTTGCCGTTCCTGCTACAAGCGCAGTTAATCCTGGTATCACTCAGTTTACCAACATAGATCGTTACACTGTAGGCTTAGGTGTTAATACATACAGTGGCTTTCACAATGTGTCTTTTTCACAAAGTACGATTCCACAAATTGCTACTGATGCAAATCCCTTGGGAACCGACACTTTCCAACTTTGCCAAGGCAACTTTGCTTCATTCGAAAGCTTAGCATTTGGAGATATTTATACATGGAATTTTAATGGGGCTATAGCAAATCCGGGTAATATTCGAATAACCCCTTCAACTCAATTTAACACCCCAGGATTCTTTACAATAACCTTAGGATTATTTACTGATTGTTGCGGAATATCTCCTGTCGATACGGTTTATCTCTATGTAGATCCATTGCCTACCGTTACTGGTTCAGGCAACGTAGCAATCTGCCAGGGCAATTCAACAACTTTAACACTAAACGGATTGGCGGCCACAGACTCTATTGTTTGGTCTCCTACAACAAACGTCATAGCACAAACTGCAAATTCAATTACAGTTGATCCGACAGCAACTGAATTATACACTGCGACAATTTATTCTCAGGTTCCTACCAATGGAGTACTGCGCATCAGCTGTCCAATCACAATAAATTTCAATGTTACGGTTAATAATAATCCTAGCATTAGCTTTGCCGGAACTTCTCCTACCTGTAATAGCAACGGTTCGGTAACTGCAACGGCGTCTGGCACTCCCGGAAACTTCAATTTTAGCTGGTCTAATGGTGCAAGTACGCTTAATAATACTGTTTCAACGATAAATACTGTACCTGTTGGACTTTATGAAGTTACGGCCACAAGTACAAGTACAGGCTGTTTTGCAGTTGACAGTTTCTTCCTCTTGCCTGGCCCTGGAGCGCCAAGTATCTTCCTGCAAAACAATGTTCCAGCAGGATGTAGTAATAATCAGGGTGTCGCCACAGTCAATATTGTTGGAGGAACAGCTCCTTTCAGTTATCTTTGGAGTACAGGGCAGACTACAACCACCCGTACCGGACTTAGCGGAGGCACTTACAGTGTTACCGTTACCGACAATAATGGCTGTACATCCAATGTCGATTTTACGATTTTTGCACCAAATCCTGTTTTTGTTAATGTTATAAACACCATCAATCCTGGATGTCGAAACATTGGCCAAATCGAAGTAGAGGGTAGTGGCGGCACTAGTAGTATTTCTTATCTTTGGAACACAGGAGCTACCACTACAATGTTAAGTGCACTTCCAGCAGGCACCTTTACAGTTACTGCAACAGACATAAATGGCTGTTCTGCAACACTTACACAGGTGCTTAATGCAGTAACAACAAACCCTACTCTTGCACCCTCTGTATCTGCTCCAATTGCCTGTTTTGGTGGTACTGCATCCATTACAGCAGGAGCCGCGAATGGTCAACTTCCTTTTACCTACACTTGGTCGGGTGGCTCTTCTGCCACATTCCCAACCAATCAGGATGTCGTAACAGGGGCAACTGCTGCAACTTACGGAATTACAGCAACTGACGGCGGCGGCTGTTCGGTTACATCAACTATTACCGTTACTCAGCCTGCACAATTAACTGTAAACGCAGACAGTATCAATGTGCTTTGTTTCGGCCAATCAACGGGTTCACTTAGTTCTGTTGTAAATGGCGGTACGATTCCATACAGCTTTGTATGGAGCAGCGGACAAACTACTTCATCTGTGCTAAACCAGGCAGCAGGAAATTACACTTTAACTGTTACAGATAATAATCTTTGTACAGCTAGCTCTTCAACACGAATCAATCAGCCAGCTTCCGCGGTTTCTGTAACTGCCAATGGGGTAAATGACCTTTGCGCCTCCGGTGGTGGATCTGCTTCAGCTGTTGGTAACGGAGGAACGCCAAACTATAATTTTGCGTGGAGTTCAGGTCAGAGTACAGCTAATATTTCAGCACTCTCTTCTGGTAATTATATTGTTACCCTAACCGATGCAAATGGTTGTACCGCAACTTCATCTGCTTCAGTTACAGCTCCGTCGGCACTTAGCGCATCAGCTGTAACTACAATTCAATTACTTTGTAACGGTGATAACAATGGAGCCATCGACCTTACGGTTTCCGGAGCAACTGCACCTTACACCTTCTCCTGGTCAAATGGCCAAACTACAGAAGACATAACAGGTTTGGCTGCCGGCACCTACCGTGTCACAGTTACAGATGCAAATTTCTGTACGACAATTACCTCAGCTACAGTGACTGAACCATCGGCAATGACTTTGACGACTGCAGTTATCAATGCCAGCTGTTTTGGTTCTAATAATGGCTCTGTGAACCTCTCGGTTGCTGGTGGTACCTCACCTTATAGTTTTAACTGGAGCAATGGCGCTACTAGCGAAGACATCGCTGCCTTAGCGCCGAATAATTATACCGTAACGGTTACTGATAACAATGCTTGTTTAGCAACAAGAACAGTCACTATTACTGAACCATCTGTATTAACAGCCTCCACTTCTCAGGTAAATGTCTCCTGCTTTGCTGGCAACAATGGCTCTATTAACCTTACAGTTGCTGGCGGCACAACGCCTTACAGTTTCAACTGGGGTGGCGGCGTCGTTTCTGAAGACCGAACAGGTCTGAGCGCAGGCGCTTATACCGTAACTGTAACCGATGGTAATTTCTGTACTACGATTACATCTGCAACCATTACAGAACCTGCTGTTTTAACTGCAATAACTACTCAGGTGAATGTTAGTTGTAATGGCGGTAATAATGGCTCCATCGACCTTACTGTCGGCGGCGGAGTAACTCCATACAGTTTCAACTGGGGTGGCGGCATTGTTTCTGAAGACAGAACTGGTCTTGCAGCTGGTACTTATACCGTAACTGTGACCGATGCAAATTTCTGTACAACAATTACTTCTGTTACAATCACTCAGCCTTCTGCAGTTACTGCAAGCTTAACCTCAACGAATGTTTCCTGCTTTGGCGGTAATAATGGTTCTATCAACATTACTGCAGGTGGTGGAACAGGCGCACTTAGCTTTAACTGGGGCGGTGGCGTTGTTTCTGAAGACAGAACAGGTCTGGCAGCGGGCAATTATACCGTGACAATTTCTGATGCTAACGGCTGTTCCATCACCCGCTCGACTACCATTACACAGCCAACGCAGTTAACAGCTTCAAATACACGCACCAATGTCTCTTGCTTTGGCGGCAGCAATGGTACGATTAATCTCACAGTTTTGGGTGGCACAACGCCTTACAGCTTCAACTGGGGCGGTGGTGTAACTACTGAAGACCGCACAGGTCTTGCCGCAGGAACCTACACCGTTATAGTAACCGATGCAAATGGCTGTACCGCTGTCAGCTCGGCTACAATTACACAACCAGCTCAAATTAGTGCTTCGAATGTCCGAACCAATGTTAGCTGCTTTGGCGGCAATAACGGTACGGTGAACCTGACTGTCAATGGTGGTTCTCTGCCTTATGCCTTCCTTTGGAGCAATGGCCGAACAACTGAGGATATCAATACCTTGGTTGCAGGCAGCTACACAGTAACAGTAACAGATGCAGGTGGCTGTTCCGTTACGTCCAATGCTATTATCACACAACCTGCACAGCTGATTACAGCTACAACTCAGGTCAATGTGCAATGTAATGGCAATGCCAATGGTAGCATTAACCTCACGGTTGCAGGTGGCACTGCTCCTTACAGCTTTAACTGGGGCGGAGGTTTTACAACTGAAGACAGAACTGGATTGACTGCAGGCACTTATACCGTTGTTGTGACTGATGCCAATGCTTGTCAGACTACAACTTCTGTTATCATTACACAGCCTGCAGGTACAAATATCAGCTTTGCAAATACAAACATCACTTGTTTTGGTGGCAATAATGGTTCGATTACAGCCTCAATTACAGGTGGTGTAGCACCACACAGCTTTGCCTGGTCGAACGGTGCAAATACAGCAACTATCAACAACCTTACAGCTGGCACCTACTCACTTACCGTAACCGATGCCAATGGTTGTCAGACCATTCGCACATCAACCCTTACACAACCAGCAACCGCGGTGGTTGCCAATGTCCTCTTTGTTCGCAACAATACCTGCTTCGGAGCAAGTACCGGTTTTATAGATGCCGATGCACTTGGCGGAACACCAAACTATAGTTTCCTTTGGTCAAATGGTGCTACAACGCAAGATTTAAGTGGACTTCCTGCCGGAACTTACAGCATGACTGCTACCGATGCAGTTGGCTGTTCGTCTACAGTATCAACTGTCATTACGCAACCAACACAGCTCAATGCTTCAATATCTCTAGTTTCTAATTACAACGGCGCTGCCATTTCCTGTACAGGTGCTGCCGATGGCGCTGTGACTTCTACGGCTAGTGGCGGTGTTGCTCCATACAGCTTTATTTGGTCAACAAATCCAGCACAGAATACGCCTTCCCTATCAGGACTTTCGGCCGGAACCTATACCCTCACGGTTTCTGATGCCAATGGCTGTTCTGTGGTTCGTTCCATCACTTTGAACAATCCGGTTCAACTGCAGGCAACTGAACAGCATGTCAATGTATTCTGCCATGGCGACTGCGACGGTCAGATTATTGTAAACGCCGTTCCTGGTACTGGAACCTTGGGCATTGGCGGTTATGAATATCGCATCATCGGCCCAGGTCAGATTGGTAATGTATTCAGTAGTGTTAATAATTATCTTGGGCTTTGCGCAGGCAATTATGTAGTTGAGGTGCGCGATGGAAATGGCTGTACGATTGCCCTGCCAATCACTATCACTCAACCCGCCCCACTCACTATCTCAGCCACATTCATTCCTGTTGTCTGCAATGGCACAGCGACTGGCAATGCCACTGCCAATGCCGGCGGCGGTGTTGCACCTTATAGCTTTGCTTGGAGCAACGGACAAACAGGACAAACTGCAATCGGACTTGCAGCAGGTGGCTATGGTGTCACGGTAACCGATGCCAATGGCTGTACTCGTGCAACCAATATTGTGGTAACTCAACCTTCAGTGCTTGGCGCAACAACAACCCTTACACAACCTTCCTGCTTTGGTTCTACCAATGGTTCTGCAACTGTCACGCCAACGGGCGGCGTTGCACCTTATAGCTTTGCCTGGTCAACCGGTGCCGGTGCAGCAACAGCGCTTGGACTCCCTGCAGGTACTTACAATGTCACTGTGACCGATGCTGGCGGATGTGCCATTGTGCGCTCCGTAACTGTTACACAACCAGCTCAGATTGCACTTTCAGTTTCGGGTACTAACCTCACTTGCGCAGGCAATGGAACAGGCTCTGCCACAGTATCTATTGCAGGCGGAACAGCACCTTATACTATTCTTTGGAGCAATGGCGCTACAACCGCTACGGTCTCAGGCCTTGGTCTTGGCATCTTCTCTGTCGTAGTCACTGATGCAAATGGTTGTCAGCAAAGTACTCAGTTGGCACTCACACAGCCTAATCCTGTGGTGGCTTCTTTGGTCACAACGACCAATGTTTCCTGCTTCGGCGGAAGTAATGGTACAGCAACTATCACAGCAAATGGTG
>JBIPOO010000171.1:0-8329 GCA_044379045.1 Saprospira sp. | reverse complement strand
ATCTAAAAAAAATACAGCCAGAAACAGTTACAAAATCCAAGCCTACTAATTTGAGAGCTGATTGGGATAATGAACTGGAAGTGGATTTAACCCCACAAAAGAATACTAAGAAAAAATAAAAGTTCTGATGGAGGCCGTTCACTTAAGCTGCTTCGAATCTAAACATTTCAGAGTTAATGAAGCTGCCTGCGATGCCTTTCCTGATGGTATACCCAACGAAAAAACACCGGTAAAAATAAACACAGTGAGCCTTGTATTTTCAGGAAAATTCTATAGTTTTTCAGCCATTTTGCAGTAAGCTATAAATTCGATCAGACTATAATCTTCATCAATCCTTCTCAATACTCTCGTTGTCCGAATCAAAAAGCTTAATGATGCGCACCGTGTCGATTCTGGTATCGCTTACCGCTTCAAATTTAAACTCCAGATGGTTCCAGTTGTAAGAACTGCCTTGTGCGGGAATGCTTTCCAATTCAGACACCAAAAAACCCGATAGGGTATTGTAGTTATCACTTTCAGGTAATTCGAGTTGATCCTCCTCGTTGAGGTAATCAATAGATAGTCTTCCCGATACCAAAAATTCATTTTCTGAAATCTTTTCATGCAGTGGTTCGGGATCGTATTCATCAGAAATATCGCCAAAAATTTGCTCGAGTATATCTTCAAGCGTTACAATGCCTGCCGTACCTCCAAATTCATCCACAACCCATGCGATATTGATTTTTTCTTTAATCAGGCGGCTCAAAAGCTCCCTTGCCGGAGTAAATTCGTGAACAACTGTAATTTTGAACATAACACTTCTGATGTCTTTGGGCTTCTCCATCAGTTTCTGATGATGTACATAGCCTTTTATTTCATCAATAGAATCGTCATAAATAATGAGTCTTGAATTTTGACTCTCAATAAATTTGGCTCTTAACTCTTCTATGGTACAGTCAATATCGATGCCCTGAATCTCGTTTCTGGGCACCATAAAGTCTTTCACTTTTACTGTACCTATATAGAGAGCGTTTTGAAAGAGTGTGTGATCAATTTCTTCTGTATTATTTGTTTTAATGCTTTTAATAAAATGCTCAAGGTCGAGTTTTGTAAAAGCCTGCTCATTGTCCGAGTTTTTAATCCCAAAAAATAACCTCAACAAACCATAAGATGACTTGACCATAATCCACACAAAGGGTGTCAAAATAATTTTTATTAGGTTAAAAGGATAAGCAAAGAAAAATAGGATAGGAGTGGCAAGCGCCCTGAAGAATACCTTTGGCATAAACTCTCCGAAAATGAGCACAACCACTGTAGAGATGAGGGTAAGTGTGACCAATTGGAGCTGTTCGGGAATATATGATCCCAGTCCCATGGCGTTGAGCATGAACTTTTCAGCAATTACTGAGAAAATAACCAGAACGATATTATTGCCTACTAGTGTTGTGCCTAAAAACATGGAAGGTTTTTCAATGTAACCTGCCAATAAAAGACCTATTCCACTGCCTTTTTTCTTTTCGAGCTCAATCCTTAGCCTGTCGGCAGAAAGGTATGCAATTTCTATTCCCGAAAAAAAAGCAGATGCCAATAATAAAGTGATAATTAGAAATAAATCGGTTGCCATTTAGTTTATTTTATTTTTCTATGAGAGAGCCGCTTTGGAAAACTCCGCTCACTGAGTCTATTTCCCATTCAGTAAATTCCATATTGGATGTAAATCCGTATCCATGTATCACCTCTGAGGGTGTTGTAACTCTAACAAATTTCTTTGAATATATTTTACCATCACGCTCACTCCAATAGAGCTCTTCGGTTTCAAGTTTTTCATTTTTATAATTATTAACAACAACGCTGTCTCTCAATGTAATAATTTTCAATTTATCAGAATATTCGGCATATTTTGCAGTAAGGTGACTTGTTGGAGACTTAGAAACATCGAAAAAATCAACCCAAACGCCATTTGGAAAAACCCTGGTAGGATTTTCCTTGTCTTGTCTGTTTTGCATCAAGGGCGATTTTATACGCATACGCACCACTGCAGAATCGCTGTACAGAATATCCACATCTTTGGCCGATTCAACGTTTGCTTCGGATTTCAATTTTAATTTTTCGATATCTTCGACATTGTTCGAACATGCGTATAGGAAAAAAAATATGTATATACCAAAAGCAATTTTCATCAGATATTTAAATTTTTGCAGGGTTTTTGTGTCAATTACACTAAACCTGACGTAAAAGTAGTCATAAAAAAAAATATATCAAAATTTGGAAAACTAATTAGTTGTTGATATATTCATCCTCAGGAAAACTAATTGCGTTTAGCAGATTAAGTACTCAATTAACAAACAGCGACAGAATGAATTCATTAAGAAAACTTTGTGCATAAAATGAATCTATTCTGAAATTAAAATTCTATTAATTATGGAAATTACCGTGCAGTCAGTGCATTTCGATGCAGATGTGAAATTACAGGAATTTATTGACAAAAAGCTAAGAAAGCTCGAAACCTTTTTTGATCATATTGTCAGTGTTGATGTGATTCTGAAATTGGAGAATTCGGGACAGGTAAAAGATAAAATTGCCGAAATAAAGCTAAATGTTCCAGGTGCTACCATGTTAGCAAAAGAAAGTTGTAAAACTTTTGAAGAAGCCATCGATGAAAGTGCAGATGCATTGAGAAGACAACTGCAGAAGCACAAAGATAAGATGAACGAACATTAAAAATCTTTTTTTAAAAAAAGATGATTTTTTTTTAAAAAAGTTTGGATTTAGGAAAAAGGGTTGTATTTTTGCATTCGCTTTTCGAAAGAGTTTTAATTCTTTTGCAAAGTCAGTTCTTTGTTATTGTAAAAATACAGCTTTTTTATTTTAAATATCAAGCCGGCATAGCTCAGTTGGCCAGAGCACGTGATTTGTAATCTCGGGGTCGTGGGTTCGAATCCCTCTGTCGGCTCAAAAAATGAATAAAAATGTTGTTAGGGGGCACGCCGGAGTTGGAGAGACGGGGCAGACTGTAAATCTGTTGCTTTAGGCTGAGTAGGTTCGAATCCTATTGCCCCCACAAATTTTAGGCGGGAGTAGCTCAGTTGGTAGAGCATCAGCCTTCCAAGCTGAGGGTCGCGGGTTCGAGCCTCGTCTCCCGCTCAAAGATAACGGAAAAGGAAATGTTATCATTTCCTTTTCTTTTTTGATTAAGCCGACATAGCTCAGGGGTAGAGCACTTCCTTGGTAAGGAAGAGGTCGTGAGTTCAAATCTCATTGTCGGCTCGTATTGTAATGAAATTCGAAATTTAAGTGAGGTTGCTTTCCTACTCTCTAACACAGGGTACCTCCTTGAAGAGGATCTAATATTTTCTTAAACCAACTAATTTTTTAAACAACAATGGCTAAGGATACTTTTAAGCGCGACAAACCCCACGTGAATGTAGGTACAATCGGTCACGTGGACCACGGTAAAACAACTCTAACAGCTGCCATCACTAAGGTATTGGCATCTAAAGGTCTCGCTGAGACTAAAAGTTATGACTCTATCGACTCAGCTCCTGAGGAGAAAGAGCGTGGTATCACTATCAACACTGCTCACGTAGAGTACCAAACTGAAAATCGTCACTATGCTCACGTTGACTGTCCAGGTCACGCGGACTACGTTAAAAACATGGTAACTGGTGCTGCTCAGATGGACGGCGCTATCCTAGTTGTAGCTGCTACCGATGGTCCAATGCCACAAACACGTGAACACATCCTTCTTGCCCGTCAGGTAGGTGTACCTCAAATCGTGGTTTTCATGAATAAAGTTGACCTTGTAGATGACCCTGAAATGCTTGAACTCGTTGAAATGGAAGTACGTGAATTACTTAGTACTTATGGTTTCGACGGTGACAATGCAGCTATCGTTAAAGGTTCAGCCCTCAAGGCACTCAATGGTGATGCTGAAGGTGTAGATCAAATTATGGAACTTATGGCAGCAGTTGATTCTGAAATCCCAGCTCCAGTTCGTGAAGTTGACAAGCCTTTCCTTATGCCAATCGAAGACGTATTTACTATCACAGGTCGTGGTACTGTAGCAACAGGCCGTATCGAACGTGGTGTAATTAACGTTGGTGAAGCTGTAGACATCGTAGGTCTTGCTGAAGAAAAAATTACTTCTACTTGTACTGGTGTTGAAATGTTCCGCAAATTGTTGGATCGTGGTGAAGCTGGTGACAACGCTGGTCTTCTTCTCCGTGGTGTAGACAAAAAGGCATTGAAACGTGGTATGGTAATTTGCAAACCAGGTTCTGTAAAACCTCACACTAAATTTAAATGCGAAGTATACGTTCTTTCTAAAGAAGAAGGTGGCCGTCACAAGCCTTTCTTCGATGGATATCGTCCTCAATTCTATTTCCGCACAACTGACGTTACTGGAGCTATCAAGCTTCCTGCTGGTGTTGAAATGGTAATGCCTGGCGATAACCTTGCACTTGAAGTTGAATTGATCTCTTCAATTGCAATGGAAAAAGGTTTACGTTTCGCTATTCGTGAAGGTGGTCGTACAGTTGGTGCTGGTCAGGTAACTGAAATCATCGAGTAATAAACTGCCTGTAGGCAATATATCATAAAAGGTTAAGCCTGTCTTAATGCGGGCTTAACCTTTATACACGGGCATAGCTCAATTGGTAGAGTAGCGGTCTCCAAAACCGCCGGTTGGGGGTTCGAGCCCCTCTGCCCGTGCAAATTTGCTAACAAATTCTAAAGAGGCAAACAATGAATTCAATTGTAAAATATTTCAACGACAGTTACAAAGAACTGATTCACAAAGTGAGTTGGCCATCTTGGACACAACTTGAACTAACTGCGATTAATGTAATTTTAGCAACGATTGTTCTTTCTCTCCTTTTATTCGGTATGGATTGGATTTTGTTGTTCATATTAGATTTCTTATACAAAATTTTCTAACAACTCTCCCGCGAAATCAATCTTTTATGTCTGATACAAAGTGGTACTGTCTACGTGTAGTTTCCAACAAAGAACGAAAAATAAAGGAAAGACTGGACATGGAAATTGACCGTTCTGGGTGGAGGTCTGTGGTCTTAAATATAATTGTTCCAACTGAGAAAATCTACAAAATCAGAAACGCCAAAAAAGTTATTCAGGAAAGAACGCTTACGCCAGGATATATAATGGTTGAGGCAGTACCTGAAAAGTTTTCGGTCGATATAGTCCAAACACTTTCTGGCGTCAAAGATGTGATACACTTTCTAGGTGGAGACAGGCCCATCCCAATGAAAGATGATGAAGTAAAAAGACTGCTTAGTAAAGTTGATACATCAGAAGAAAGTGGAGAATCATTAGCAGAACCTTTCATTATAGGGGAAGAAATTAAAGTAACTGAAGGACCTTTCCAAAATTTTGTAGGAAATATTCAGGAAGTAAATGAAGAAAAGAAAAAGCTCAAGGTCATCATCAAAGTTTTTGGACGTGGAACTGAAGTTGAGCTAAATTTTATGCAAGTGGAAAAACAATCTTAATATACAATGGCTAAGGAAATTGAAGTATTAATCAAATTACAGGTAAAAGGCGGCATGGCTAATCCTGCTCCACCTGTTGGACCTGCTTTGGGTTCAAAAGGTGTGAACATCATGGAGTTCTGCAAAAGATTCAATGCCGAATCACAAGATAAAATGGGTCAGATTTGCCCTGTTCTTATCACTGTGTATAAGGATAAGTCTTTTACATTTGTAATTAAAACCGCACCTGCATCTGTACTGTTGAAACAAGCAGCCGGTATCGCCGATAATAAACCTGCATCAGCGCAGCCTAACCGCAATAAAGTAGGTAAGGTTTCTTGGGATCAGGTAAAGAAAATCGCCGAAACCAAAATGCAGGATCTTAATTGTTTTACTGTCGACTCGGCTATGAGAATGGTAGCCGGTACTGCCCGTAGTATGGGTATTATTGTAGAAGGGACTCCCCCTTGGGCTTAGTAGTTCAGAAACCTGAAAGGAAATCAAAAAAGTTGAGGTTAAACCTCGAACCTCAAAGTTCAAATTTTTAAACAGAAACAAAAAAATGGCACGAGTTAGCAAAAAACAAGCGGAAGCGCTTAAAAAAGTTGATGCCACTAAATTGTACACGCTCGAGGAAGCAATGACACTTCTCAAAGAAGTGAACTATGCGAAGTTCAACGCCTCTGTTGACATCCATGTCCGTCTGGGAATTGACCCCCGCAAAGCGGACCAAAATCTTCGTGGTTCTATTACCCTACCTCATGGTACTGGTAAAGAGAAAAAAGTTCTGGTTTTCTGTACTCCTGACAAAGAACAGGAGGCATTGGATGCCGGAGCTGATTACGCTGGTTTGGATGAATACGTAGAGAAAATTTCAAATGGCTGGACAGACGTAGATGTTATTGTTGCTATGCCGAGCGTTATGGTTCAGGTAGGTAAATTAGGTCGTGTATTAGGTCCCAGAAACCTGATGCCAAATCCAAAAACAGGAACTGTAACTGCCAATGTCGGTGACGCTGTTCGCGAAATCAAAAAAGGTAAGACCTCCTTCCGTGTAGACAAATACGGAATTATTCACACCACTGTAGGTAGAGTCGGTTTCGATTCAAATCAGTTGGTAGAAAATTCAAAAGAGGTGATAGAT
The DNA here is from genome assembly GCA_044379045.1 of Saprospira sp. Lineage (GTDB taxonomy): Bacteria > Bacteroidota > Bacteroidia > Chitinophagales > Saprospiraceae > Saprospira. The sequence goes on along the minus strand of JBIPOO010000171.1, from coordinate 1,720 downwards.
ACTTTGATTCGTATGAAACCTTCTACCGCTAAGGGTACTTACGTTAAAACTATCACGGTTGCTTCTACAATGAGCCCCGGTGTCAAAATTGATACCAAAATTGCTCGTTAATAAGTCAATCAATTCGTTAAGGTCTTAAAAAATTATAAAATGAAACGCGAAGAAAAAGCGGCGGTAATCGAAGAGCTTAGCAATCAGTTCAAAGCATCCCGTTACTTCTATATCACAGACCACTCAGCACTTAATGTTGAAAAGACCAATGCACTTCGTCGTCTTTGCTTTGAAAAAGGCATAGGTATGACCGTTGTGAAAAACTCTTTCATTAAGAAAGCATTGGAACGTGCTTCACAGGAGAATAATGAGAATTATTCTGAACTTATTGGTTCACTGAAAGGCTTTTCGGCTGTAATGTTTACCGAGTCCGGTAACCTTCCCGCCAAACTAATCAAAGAATTCCGCGGTGATAATGAGAAACCATTAGTCAAAGCTGCTTTTATTGATTCTGCAATTTTTGTAGGAGACAATCAACTTGAAACACTTACAAAAATCAAATCAAAACAAGAGTTGCTTGGCGAACTCATTGGATTGCTACAATCTCCAATGCAAACCCTTGTCGGTTCATTGCAGTATGGCAGCAATACTATAGGTGGCCTTCTCAAGACTCTGGAAGAACGCGGTTAATCAATTTACGGCTTCCACCAACATCAATATTATTTACTATTTGTAGAATCTTTTAAAACTATAATAAAATGGCAGATTTAAAATCATTGGCCGAACAATTGGTCAATCTCACAGTAAAAGACGTCAAAGAATTGGCTGACATCCTTAAAGCTGATTACGGTATCGAACCAGCTGCTGCAGCTCCTGTAATGGTAGCCGGTGGTGGTGATGCTGCGCCTGCAGCTGTTGAGCAAACTGAATTTGATGTAATCCTCAAATCTAGTGGTGCTAACAAACTTAACGTTGTTAAGGAAGTTAAAAATATTCTTGGATTAGGACTTAAAGAGGCTAAAGATCTTGTAGACGGCGCTCCTTCAACCCTCAAAGAAAAAGTTTCTAGAGATGAAGCAGAAAAAGTGAAATCTACACTTGAAGGTGCCGGTGCTGAAGTCGAAATTAAGTAGATTCAAAACGAATGCATTGTTGAGACCCAATTCAACTGAGAGCATTCGCACTGATAAAATGGGCTTAGTTACTGAAACCAGTAACTAAGCCTATTCCACTTAGTAATGATTATCTGTATTTATTATTCATAGTAAATTTTAGATAATCTAATTTAGCTTCAACAAATTTGGCTGATTATTTTTTAATCAGTTGTTAAATCAAAAAGCTACAATGGCAAAACATACTTCCCAAGTCCAGGAAAGAAAATCAATTGAACGTTTCAGTTTCGGGAAAATCAAACATGATTCTCATTATCCCGATTTTCTTGAAATTCAATTGAAATCTTTCGAGGAATTTTTTCAGTTGGAGACAACTCCCGAAAACCGTATAAACGAAGGGCTATATCAGGTTTTTCAAGAAAATTTTCCTATTTCTGATGCCAGAAATATATTTGTCCTCGAATTTTTAAATTATTATATCGATCCTCCCCGTTACTCTATAGATGAGTGTATGGACCGTGGTCTGACATACAGTGTGCCGCTCAAAGCTAAACTGCGTCTATCATGTAACGACGAAGAGCATGTCGATTTTGAACAAACGGTGCAGGATGTTTTCT